>JAIWHQ010000083.1:0-6352 GCA_048629575.1 Thermoplasmatota archaeon
TGGTAAGAAATCTCCCTTCCTAAAGTATTTTCTCATACGATACAGCTTCTGAGAAAGGCACTCTCCGATCGTCTCAAAAAATTAAAAGAAATCGGTGTGATTGAATCAACATCTCTTTCAACTATAAATAGAACAAAGCTTCTTGACACCCAAAAAAGAATTCAAGAAGAACTACGATCAACCGCTCATCCGCCAAAACCATTGTTTCAAGCAGCATCCGCTCAAAATGCAGCATTAAAACTCTATCATGCCATTGAGCTTATGCAAACACAGGGCGTTAATGCATTGCTGAATTATTTCCAACGAATGGGACATGAAGCAGTATCAAAAGGAGGTAGCAAAGCTTCAAAATATATAATGAAAGACCAAAACGTCCTTGAAGCACTTGCCTATGCCAAATCCCTTGAGATTGAACATCCAAAGATACCAGAACTCGTAAAGATTGTAAAAGATCAACTATCACACAATGCAAATTCAAAAATCATTATTTTCACCCATTACCGAGACACCTCTTCATATGTATTAAAACAATTGGAATCTATCGATATCGCAAACCCTGTACGTTTCATCGGGCAAGCAGGCAGAGAAGGAGATAAAGGTTTAACGCAGAAAGAACAAATAAGAATATTACAAGAATTTAAAGGAGACAAATACAACGTTCTTATTGCAACATCAGTTGCTGAAGAAGGCCTTGATATTCCATCAACGGATCTTGTCATATTCTATGAACCAGTTCCTTCAGAGATACGCACAATTCAGAGACGAGGACGAACCGCAAGAAAAATGCCAGGAAAAGTAATTATTTTAATAACAAAAGGAACCCCTGATGAAGGATACTACTGGTCAGCTCGCCGGAAAGAACGAACAATGCGAAGCGAACTTGAAATACTTCGCTCATCATTAAACAAAACATACGAAGACACAAAAACATTTTATAGAAAAATAATACGAGAAGATAACCAAAAGAAATTGGAAGACTACTCCAGCAAAAAACAGATTAACATAATTATCGATCATCGAGAATCGCGTTCAAATGTATTACGATTTCTCGCTCAAAAAGACATAGCAATAGAAACACAACAATTAGATGTTGGCGACTACATACTCTCTTCCCGCATTGGTGTTGAACGAAAACAAGTCGATGACTTCTTAAGCTCACTTCTTGAAGGAAAACTGTTTATGCAGATGAGAAAACTACGAAACGCATATTCAAGACCGATATTAATAATTGAGGGCGAAGGACTCCTTACAAAAAGAAACATAAGCCATAACGCCATTTTTGGAAGTTTCGTCTCAATTATTGTCGATTTTGGCATTCCCATAATGACAACAGGTTCTGCTCGTGAAACCGCAGATTTCTTACAAGTCATGGCTAAACGAGAACAAAAAGAGGAAGGCAAAGCAGTAGCGATACGAGGAGAAAAATGGTCCATGTCTCCCTCAGAACAACAACAATTTATCATGGAGGGACTCCCTAATGTTTCAGCAGTTCTTGCACAGCGACTTCTTCAACATTTTGGATCAGTACGAGCTGTTGCCAATGCATCTGAAGAAGAACTCCTCAATGTCCAGGGCATCGGAAAAAACATTTCCACTGAAATTGTGAAAGCTTTCAACTTAGAATATATGCACGGGTAACACGCCCCCCAAAATATTTTTATCTAACCTTCTACTTACCCTCCTTTCATAAAAGGTGAGTTCTATGCCAACTGACGGAAGAATTGAACAGATCTGCGATGGGTTAAGTATGCTGAGTGAAGATAATTCTATACCAAGAAATATTAGACGAGGAGCCGAAACTGTGAAACAACTTCTTTTAAACGATTCAGATCCGATTGATCTTCGTGTCGCCTCTGCTGTGTCAACGCTAGACGAACTTGCAAATGATCCAAATATTCCCCTACACGGCAGAACCCTTATTTGGAATATAATGAGTCGTTTGGAGGAACTAGCGTAAAGTATTTTTCCTAACAATTAAAAGACAAAACATTCATTAAAAAAATAATTAAATAATGGGGTGAGAAAAAAATATGATACGGATAGGACAGGCAGGTATCCCTTTATCATGTAAAGGCCGTACCAATAAAGATGGAATTATTTATACACATACAGTTCTTGATCTAAATGCTATAGAGATACAATTCGTCCGAGGGCTCTATGTTATGCCTGAAGAAGAGGCAACAATTATAAAAGAATATTCGAAAGAAAACGATATTGAAATCCATGTGCATGCTCCATATTATATCAACTTAGCAGGAAATAGCGAAGAAACAGAAATGAGCTTTGAAAAGATCATGAGAGCAGCACAGATGGCTGATAAGATCGGGGCAAAAACAGTTGTGATCCATCCTGGTTTTTATGGTGAAAACAGCGAAAAGAAGACCTTAAAGCTGATTATCAAACATACAAAAAAGTTAACTAATATGTTAAAAAAAGAAAAAATCAAAGCAAAAATTGGCATTGAAACCATGGGTAAACAAAAAGTTTTTGGAACACTTGATGAAATAATTGAGATCTGCAGAAACGTAAAAGGAGTAGTCCCAGTAATAGATCTTGCACATATTCATGCACGAGAAGATGGTAGTCTCAAAAAAAGAGAGGACTATGAAAGAGTCTTTGAAAAACTCAAGCCGTTAAGATTAAAACATTATCTCATGCATATAACCGGCGTCTTATACGAAAATGGCAATGAATATTATCATCTCCCCATCAAAAGAGGAGATATGCCAATAGCTCCATTAATTGAGATTATTCTTGATAATAACTATAATGTAACACTTATTTCTGAGTCCCCCCTATTAGAACATGATGCAGTCTATATTCGTCTGCAGGTTGAAAAAGCAATTATGAAACGAACAGGAAAAGAAGAAGCATATTACAAAGATCTCTCTGAAGTTGTATGAAAAAAAAAGAAATGTATAAAGAATCTCTTGATTACATTCAATTTAAGTTGCAGGGTATCTTAGGAAACGTTACCTCCAATGATATCGATAATATTAGTACCTTATTTTTTGAAGCACATCGTATTTTTGTGTATGGTGCAGGGCGGTCAGGTCATGTTGCAAAGGCATTTGCGATACGACTTGTTCATCTTGGATTTCAGACGTTTGTCATCGGAGAGACAATAGGTGCTCCTGTAAAAAAGGATGATATGGTATTTATTGTTACAGGTTCTGGAGAAACCATTCCTTCTGTAATGACTGCTGAAATTGCTAAAAATATTGGTGCAAAACTTGTCGTCGTCACCGGAAGAAAGGATTCACGTATCACAAAATTTGCCGATATTTCTATTGTTCTCTCTGCAGGATGTAAAGAAAAAGAAAGAAAACAACTTGCTCCTCTTGGAACCTTATTTGAAGCTAGTGCATGGATACTTCTTGACAGCATCATTGCAGAACTTATGAAAAATAAAGGTGAAACCGAGGAATCTATGCAGTCACGTCATGCGACGTTGGAATAAGCATACAAAACATTTTTTTGTACTGGTATAACCCATATATTTTTAAAAGCCTTCTATCTACGGCTCTTAGAATGAGGCGAATGCTATGGCTAAACCTTCAACATATACACGTCAACCAATAGTAAGTGTTCTTGGTCATGTAGATCACGGAAAAACATCGCTATTAGACTTCATTCGAGGAACCGCAGTTGTCTCAAGAGAATCAGGCGCAATAACACAGCATATCGGTGCAACAGAAGTACCAATTGACGTCATCTATAACGTCTGCGGAGACTTACTTACCAGTAAAAAATTCACACTGCCAGGGCTTTTATTTATCGACACACCAGGTCATCATGCCTTTACAACACTACGATCACGAGGAGGATCACTTGCAGATCTCGCAGTTCTCATTGTAGATGTTAATGAAGGATTCAGACCACAAACACATGAATCTGTAAACATCTTAAAACAATATAAAACACCGTTTATCATAGCAGCAAATAAAATCGATAAAATATCAGGATGGCAAAAAGGAAAAGGCATTGCAAAAACAAGAATCGAAAGTCAACGAGTCCCTACAAAAACCTTGTTTGAAGAAAAACTGTATGACCTCATAGGGATCATCTACGATAAAGGTTTTGAATCAGATATCTACTACAATGTAAAAGATTTTAAAAAAGCACTTCCAATCATTCCTATTTCAGCAAAAACCGGGGAAGGAATTCCTGAACTATTGATGGTTCTTGTCGGTCTTGCACAACGATTTCTTGAAGAACAACTAACAACTGAATCAGGTGCTGGAAAAGGAACCGTCCTTGAAGTCAAGGAAGACGTGGGACTAGGAACAACTGTTGATGCAATAATATATAGCGGCACTATTCGAAAAGAAGATACCCTTATCTTTGGGACACAAGATGACCCGCTCATCACAAAAATTAAGGCACTATTAAAACCAAAACCACTTGACGAAATCCGAGATCCACGAGAGCGATTTGATAATATCAACGAAGTTCATGCAGCATGCGGTATCAAAATCTCTGCAACAAACCTTGACAATGTCGTACCTGGTGCACCATTGAGAGTTGCACATGACGATATTGATGAATTAATTCGTGAAATTAAAGAACAATCAAAGGTAAATATTGAACTTGATAAAGACGGGATTTTTATTAAAGCAGATACTATAGGTTCAATAGAAGCACTTGTAAAAGAATCAAGAGACAAAGGCATTCACATCCGAAAAGCAGAAATTGGAAATGTCTCAAAAAGAGATATCGTTGAGGCAAGCGCTTATATAAACCCTTTAGAGAAAGTCATCTTTTCATTCAATGTGAAAGTTCTTCCCGAAGCAAAAGAAGAGCTGGCAGGTACTAATGTTACTCTTTTTGATGAAGACGTTATCTATACAATTATGGAAAACTATGACGTCTGGGTTGAAAAGAAAAAAGCAGAGCTTGAACGAGAACGAAGACAGGACTATATCCATCCGGGAATGATTAAGTTTCTCCCAGAATATGTGTTTCGAGTCAGTCATCCTGCAGTCATTGGAGTAAGAATACTTGCAGGGAGGATAAAAGATGGCATGCGACTTATGAGAGAGGATGGTAAAGTAATAGGCACAATTAGAGGCATACAATCTGAAAATAAATCTATTGAGGAAGCAATTCAAGGACAAGAAGTTGCAATCTCAATTGAGGGCGTCACAGTTGGAAGACAAATCAAAGGAGATGACATCTTATATACCTCAATTCCTGAAAGCGACGCGAAAAAACTTAAGGAAATGGATGTCTTAAACATTGACGAAAAAGACGTTTTAAATAGAATTATTGAAATAAAAAGAAAGGGCAATAAGTTTTGGGGGATGTAGCCCTATAAAAACACATATAAACAGTCTCTAAATACGAGGTATCAGAAATGACAGAAATAAAACAGATCAAAAAAGCAGAAACACAAGCACTACAATCCATTGAGAAAGCAAAAACAGACGCAGAAAAAACAATCGAAAAAGCAAAAACAGACACAGAAACTGAGAAACATAAAATCATAGATACCACCCAAAAAAAGGTAAAAAAAATCATAAAAAAGCAGAAGCAGACGCAAAAAAAGAAATTAAAAAAATAGAAAACAAGACAGAAAAAGAGATTTTTACAATAAACGAAGCAACAAAGAAAAACTTAGCAGATGCAGTAGAATTAATCATTGCGGAGATAGAAAAGGGGGAATAAAGTATATTATTTCCAGCTCCGATGAAGAAAGTTTCACTCGTTGTCCATCAAAACTATGTAGAAAACGTCATAAAAACACTTCATGAAAACGGCATGATGGAAATCATTGACATTTCCAAAGAAGAACCAGAAATACTAAAAGATTCAGAAAAAGCATCAATGCATCCAGATGCAAGCATCTGTACAAACTATGAACTCCGTCTTTCAAGACTTATAGACATTTTAGATACAATTAGAATTAAACCAAAGGGCATAAAATCCTTACTTCATCCAGAGCTTCCTGAGGTAAAAACAGTTGAAGACTCATCTCTTGAAGAAATGTTTTCTCATATCGAAGGAGTTCTTGGAGAAATAGAAAAAAATATTTTAGAAAACGATCAAAAACTACAATATCTTGACGAACAAAAACAAAAAATCAATCAAGACGTCGAGCAAATTAATTACCTTAAAGATTTTGACATTGACATCTCAGATGTAGGAGAATCAAAATATGTCCTTATTAAAACAGGTAAAACTTTAGATCTAGACAGTTTACAGTCAGAAATCGAAAAAATTGATAGAACGACATTATATTCAAAGCAATTCGGCAGCGGTAAAAAAATCGAATGGGCAATAGTAGTTGCAATACACATTCTCGATAAAGAAAAAGTTGAAAAAATATGCAGAGAACAACTAATCGAATTTG
>JAIWHQ010000084.1:0-6329 GCA_048629575.1 Thermoplasmatota archaeon
ATTTAATCTAGATGTAAAGTCTTCTTTGTCTTGCTCTTGTTGGAGAGAATTTTCTACATGTTCAACAATAAATTTTGAAAGTGGCATTTTTGCTTTTTCTGCCAATATTTTTAATTCATCTCTTTTTTCAAGTGAAGGGAGATATAAATAAATCAATCGTTGCTTTGCTTCTTTCATACTTGATTTATAACTCTTACCAGTTGTCATTTAATCAAAAAACGAATCACTTTAACAGTATATAAATTTTACCGGTAAAATAGTGCAGGGGAAGGGATTCGAACCCTCGGACTCCTTCGAGACAGGATGTCTCATCACGAACCTTTGACATTCTGGGATCTTAAGTCCTGCGCCGTTGGCCATGCTTGGCTACCCCTGCATAATGAGAAAATAAGTGCGGACGCCGGGAATCGAACCCGGGCAGAGGGCTTGGAAGGCCCTAATCATAGCCTCTAGATCACATCCGCGAATTAAGAGGGTAAAACACAATTGTTATTTTAGTATTTTGCTATACCCTTAAAACCAACAATATTGCTATATTCTTGGAAAAAATTTGTTTTTGAGAACACAATTCTGCTGTTAATCATTGTTTATAACAACCAACTTTTTTCGGTAAAAAACAAAGACAACATTATAAAGGAGTAATTTATTTAGGATAATGGGAAACTTGCACTGAAAGGAGGGATTACTACTCTAACAGAAATATTAGAAACAATTGAAGAGAAAATACCTTCACCTAAAAAATTATTTGGATATGCTTGGATAATAAGCTGGTTTATCGGTATCTGGATATACCACCTGCAATTATTCATAACAGGGCTTTTCTGTCTTTTTCTTGCATATGTAATTTTTGAAAGAAATGAAGAAAAGGAAAGACATAGATTTCCAGCAATTTTCACAATGGATAAAGCATCAAAAACACTTACAGTCCAAAAAATCTACGATGACAGTTTGAACTGGCAAAAAACAGAAATCTGTTCCGGAAAAGCAACACTGCCCACTGGAGCAGTACAAGTAGGAGATGTTGTTACAAACTGCGAAGGCAATCTTTCACTACGACATATACCAACAAACGTTCTTTTTGGAGCATATGATTTCAAATAAATAAGATATTTTCAGGAACACATATCCTTGCCCAAGAATAAACAATTCTCAGGAATAACATGGCAGAGATACTGTGAAATGGCTATCTCACTTAGATCTTTTCTTTAACAAAATCGATTAGTTGTTCTTTTGTAAACGGTTTTTGTAAAAAATTACCAGCTCCTTCAACATTAAGCCTTGAATCAGGTTTCATCGAAAAAAAAGCTGTTTTATCACTTGCGGGCATTGGAGTATCAACCAAAATAAGATCAACTGTTACATCTGTATCCATCAACTCTAACGCCTGCCGACTGTTCTTGACAGTAACAACATCAAATTCATCATGCTCTAAATAAGATTTAACTTGTTCAAGAACATCAGCTTCATCATCAACGACCATTACTGTCTTCATTGTTTTCACCGGTAACACAAATACTACTTCTCAGACTTAAAACTTTCTTACTCTCCACCCACGTTTCGTTTTATTAAAAATCATTATTGATAGACTCTTAAACTAATGTAACTATTCAAAAAAATACCTCTTTTACTCGTCATCGTCCTGTTTTTTCTTATATCCCTCTTTTGGATTAAGCGCCCTGAACAGTTTAAGATGTTTTTCACATAAATAAAACATCACGCCCTCATCATCAATGGTGATATTTGCAGCTTCTCTATTACAATAGAAGCATTTTCTCCCAGGATATTGTTGCGCAGCAACTCGTGCCATTTTTATTGGTTATATCTCTCATACTGATAAAGATTTTTATTTTTATTTTTTGATATAGTTTTTAATGAGAAAATAAGTAATCCTAGGTCTTATGACAATTATGAAAATGGCGGCATAGGAAAAATTAAAATTACATGATTACTTTCATCTGATTATTATGTTAAGCAGAAATGAAGGGCTTACATTATTAAAAAAGTATCTTAGAAACGAAAATTTAAGAAAACATTCTTTTGCTGTAGAAGCAATACTTCGAGAAATAGCCTGCAGATTACAGAAAGATGAAGAGCTATGGGCATTAACTGGGCTTCTCCATGATCTTGATTATGAATATACAAAAGAAAATCCAGAAAAACATGCAACAAGGACCGCAGAAATTTTAAATGAAATGCTTCCAAAAGAAGCAACCGATGCAATAAAAGCCCATAACTACAAGCATACAATGCAGATTCCTCAAACGCATTTAGATAAGGCACTTATTGCTGCTGATGCCGTTTCAGGCTTGATTATCGCAGCAGCTCTTGTAATGCCATCAAAAAAACTTGCTGATGTGAAACCAACAACGCTTCGTAATAAATATAAAGATAAATCCTTTGCCGCTGGATGTAATAGAAAAAGAATTGATCTATGTAAAGATATTGGTCTTGAACTTGACGATTTTCTTGAAATAAGCCTTACCGCTCTTAAAAATATTTCAGATCAATTAGATCTTTAATATAGCAACTTTAATAAGATATGTAGTATATAGATGGATGATCCTGTGAACCAGAATAGTAGAAATAGACAACGTAGAGGTGAAAAACCTGCAGAAGGAGGAGAATACATACGATTACGTCTTCCCAAAAGACAAAATAAAGAGATGTTTGCAATCGCAGAGCAGCTCATGGGTGGTTCCCGCATCAATGCTGTCTGTGACGATGGGAAATCAAGAATGGCGCGTATACCTGGTAAAATGAAACGAAGAGCAAGAGTACGTGCAGGAGATCTACTCATCATTAAACCGTGGGATATCCAAAATGAAAAAGCAGATATTGTCTATCGATATAATAGAACACAAGCAAATACTCTAAGTAGAAGAAAATTATTACCAGAGGAAATTAATGTCTTCTGATTTTACTTTATCTGATAAATGGCTCAAAAAGTTAGATCGGCAAACACAGGATCTAGCTAGTAGGATAGGTGTTGATAGAAAAACATTGGATGAAGTTTTTGACAAACCCACTCTTTTAAGAATTGGTAAGCTTATTTCTAATAACGTCATTGATCATTTTGATTTCCCAATTTCCACAGGAAAAGAAGCAATAGTTTTTAGAGCAGTCACCTCAAAGGATGAATTTGTCGCAATTAAGATATATCGCACATCAAATCTTGCGTTTAAACACATAGCAAAATACATTGATGGTGATCCGCGTTTCAACTTAATTAATAAAAGTCGTAGAGGCATAATTGATGAATGGGCAAAAAAAGAATATAAAAATCTAGGGCGGCTGAAAAATGCAAACGTAAGAGCTCCAATTCCAATAAAAAAAATGAATAACATCCTTGTTATGCAGTATATCGGAGATACGGAACGACCAGCACCTTTGCTCAAAGATTCTACGTTAGATAATCCAAAAAAAATATTTGATACAATCCTGCGTTTTATCTCTCTTATGTACAACAAAGCAGGAATCGTTCATGCAGATCTGAGTGCATATAATATACTTATGTATCAGGATAAACCGTACATAATAGACGTTGGACAAGGAGTGCTTCTGGAGCATCCAGAGTCCATTGAGTTTCTGAAAAGAGATATCCACAATATTGTACAATATTTTAAAAAGTTTGACATAAAAGCTGATGAAAAAGAAATTTTTAACCGTATTACAAAAAATAGTGATGTATCATGAAATATTTAAAGATTCCAAAAGAACGAGTAGGCGTGCTTATTGGCCACAATGGTGAGACAAAGAAAATGATTGAAAGGATTTCAAAGACAACACTCGAAATTGATTCAGCTGAAGGTGAAGTAACAATAGATGAACATGAAACCTCAGATCCAGTGTTAGGTTTAATCGTAGAAAATGTTGTCCGTGCTATTGGACGTGGGTTTTCTCCAGAACATGCAATGCGCTTATTTAAGGACGACATGGATTTTTTTATCTTTAACCTCCATGATTATGTCGGAAAAAAAGACTCACATACCAAAAGAATAAAAAGCAGAATTATCGGTACTGACGGGAAAACAAAACGCGCTATCGAAAACTTAACAGGAGCAATTCTCTCAATCTATGGCCATACCGTTGCGCTCATTGCAGATTTTGAATCAATGGATGTTGCAAAAAAAGCAATTGACATGATTCTCAGTGGAAGTAAACATGCAAGTGTCTATCGATATGTCGAAAGAGAAATGAGAAAATTAAGATTGGGAAAAAAACCAATTCTGAATGATTATTGAGCTATTGCAACACTGTTTATTATTACTTCCTCAACTGGCCAATCCTGCATACCGTGTTTTGTTGTTGTTTCAACAGAGGCAATAGTTTTTAACACATCCATTCCAATGAGAATCCTTCCAAATGCAGCATATTCATCATCAAGGTATGCCTGTTTTCCATCGCAGATAAAGAATTGACTTGTTGCGCTGTTTGGATCTGACGTACGTGCCATAGATATTGCACCATCTACATGTCGAACGTCAGGGTGAATCTCTAAATCAATTGTACCATACGGACTTTCGTGATGTGAACCTGATGAGTCATAACCTCCACCCTGAATTACAAAATCTTCGATGACTCTATGAAAGACAAGATCGTCAAAGAATCCATCGTTTGAGAGTCTAACAAAGTTATTTGTTGTGATTGGTACTTTATCCTCATAAAGTATTAGTTTCATTGTTCCAAGGGTTGTATTCATTACAGCAATAGGGTTTTGTATGATTTCATGAGATTCTATTGCGGGATGCCAATCAAGTTTTAGAAGTATTAACGGAAAACCTGGTTCCATTGGACCTCCGCCTAAATATTTTCTCCCAACAATTAGCTTTGGAAATATTCTTGATTCTCCCCAATAGTTGTTATCCCATTTGTTAAAAAATGCGTTTTCAAAATAGGCATCTATTCTATTATCATAAATATTGTTTTCGGAGATTAGATTTCCAGTTGACTCTTTTAATAAAACACCTTCCGACTCGCCATCAAAAGTGTGTCCTGTGATTGTATTTCTCATGACAACATTATTATTTGAAGAATATATGATTTCTACACCATCAAACACGTTATTTTGTATAATATTTGCATAAATGATATTGTCAGATGCATCCCACATAAAAATACCATCTTTGTTATCTTCAATAGTATTTCCTGATATAATCGCTCCATACTGATGTTTTGTATAAGAAAAATAGATCCCTAATTGATTATTTTTTATGATGTTGTTTGTGATAATTACATTGTTGGCATTTACAAGGATTCCTGCGTCGTGAATGTCTGTTCCACTATTTTCAATTGTAAAGTTAGAAATTTTTGGGCTTCCTTCTTCGGAACTGATTCCAACAACCCATTTTTCACCATATACTCCACCGCCTTGAATTATTGTTGTTTGTGGATCTTCTCCTTCTAAAGTGATGTCCTCTTGTATACTAACAAATCCATAGCTCATACTTGAATGATATAAACCTGAGAATACAAAGACTGTATCTCCTGCACAGGCATGTGAGATTCCATCTTGTATTGTTTGATATGGATGTTCAATTGTTCCATACCACGGTCCTTCTGTGTTGTCATCATCGACGTAGATTATACTTCCATTTACAATTGTAGAACCGTCTGCAGATACGAGAAGTGCTTGCGCTCCTATAAGTAAAATAATTACTGAAAAAATAACTGTTTTTTTAACGAGTATGTTTTGAACCATATTTATTCCCCTTGCCATTTCTATAGTGTCATCCCTCATATAAATATTTTATTCAATAAAATACGGCTTTGCCCTAAAATTCATGTTTGACCTAAAATTACCAATTCTGACTTAAAATTAATTTATTGTACACTTCCCATTCTTTCCTTTATCTTTACATTGACGGCATAATATTAGAGAGTATTTGTTGAAATGAAATCAGACTAACGTTTTCTTTTTTGTTTCCAGAACAAGATCAACACTAATGTACAGAAAGCAATAATGAGTTGAAAACCAGGTGTATCATCGTCTAATTTTTGAATGTTTTGAACCGTTACATTTATCATTTTTATAGGAGAATAACCTACACCATCATAACCTCTAACGCTAATAACATAGTTTCCATCTTTAAGGTTAGCCGTATCCCAGTAATAGCTCCAGGGTTCTGTTCCATTAGCAGTAATCCAGGAATCAGAATCAATTCTTATTTGAACACTTTGTAATGTTCCATTAGCAACCGAAGCTATGCCAAGTATAGTCGTAGAACCAGAGAGCAAAACATTTTCTGATGGAAATGTTATACGTACAGTTGGCCTATGAGTAATATATGATGGAGGAGTAAATTCTTCAATTGTAGCTGAATAATTACTTG
>JAIWHQ010000085.1:0-6272 GCA_048629575.1 Thermoplasmatota archaeon
TATTTGGGCATTACTTGTTGTCGCCTCTCAGAAAAAACTAATAAACATAAGTAAAACAATTCAATAATAATTTTTTTCTTTCTTCTTTTTTTTATTATCTTAATTTTCCAAGCAAAACTCGTAATACATTGGGATAATTACTTTTTGTTTTTCCAGTACCATATCCTACTCGCGTTATATCCATCTCTGGCATTTCACCAAACGTTTCTGCAATTGTCGTAATAACTACAGCACCAGTCGGTGTGACAAGTTCTTGTTTTCTCTGCGTTTGATATACCGGAACACCTTTCAGAAGTTCTACTGTTGCTGGAACAGGAACTGGAAGAACTCCATGCTCACATTTTACAAAACCAGTACCAAGAGGAAGATGCGAACAAAAAATCTTTGAAATATTGAGTTTTTTTAAACCTATTGAGGCACCAACGATATCTATAATCGAATCAACTGCTCCCACCTCATGAAAATGTATGTTTTCAATTGCAGTATTATGGACTTTACTTTCTGCGACAGCAAGTCTATGAAAAATCTTTTTACTCAACTGCTTTACTTGTTTATCAAGTGTGCTATCATCAATGATTCTGTTTATATCAGCTAAATTTCGATGATGTTTTTGTTCAGAGACAACAATATCAACATCTGTTGCAGAAATATCATCACATTGAATTTTTTTAAAATGAATCTTATATCCTGAAAGATTGAGTTTTTCAATTTCTCTGATGAAAAAATCTTTCTCTACTCCGAGATCAATAAGTGCACCAAGAATCATATCTCCACAGACACCAGAAAAACAATCAAAATACGCAACAACCATTCTCTATTCACCTATTAATCAGGCTTGCAAAATAACCAGCGCCAAAACCATTATCAATGTTTACAACAACAACGCCTTCGGCACATGTATTCATCATCGTTAAAAGCGGTGCAATTCCTTTAAAACTTGCACCATATCCGACACTTGTTGGAACAGCAATCACAGGGCTAGCGGTCAATCCACCGACAATACTTGCCAATGCTCCCTCCATACCAGCTATAACAATTATTACGTTTGCATCAAAAATCTTATCCTTGATGTCAAATAACCGATGAACACCAGCAACACCGACATCATATACTTTTTCAACCGTATTTCCCATAAGTTCTGCCGTAACCACAGCTTCCTCTGCAACAGAAATATCAGATGTTCCAGCCGTGATCACAAGAATCTTACCTTTTTTCGGTTTTAATTGTTCTCTTTTTATTACTATTGTTTTTGCAAGCTCATTATATTCTGCTTCAGGATAAGTTTTTTTAACGGTGGTAAATATCTTTTTGTTTGCCTTTGTCGCAAGAATACTGTGGTCTCTTTTAGCCATTGACTCAAGGATTGTAAGAATCTGAGAAATTGTCTTACCCTGGCAAAAAATAGTCTCTGCAAATCCTTTCCGAAGAGCCCTATGAGTATCAATTTTTACAAACTCCAGATCCTCATAAGGCAGTAGTTTTATTTTCTCTAAAACCTCTGCAAGACCAACTTTTCCTGCTTTATAATCCTCAAGTATTTTTTTCATTGTAAAAGACCTTCATTTAAACTCCCAGTTCGGTATCCTTCCATATCTAAAGTTATGTACTTAAATCCAATTTCTTTGAAATATTTCGTAATTTCTTCAGAATGATTCAATACTTTTTGAAAATCGTTTTTAAATACTTCAATTCTTGCAGTTTCATCATGATATCGAACACGAAACTGCTTTATACCTAAAGAAAAAAGAAATGATTCAGCTTTTTCAACCTGCATAAGTTTTGACTTTGTTATTTTTACTCCATACGGGAATCGTGATGCAAGGCAAGCAAAAGCTGGTTTATCCCAAGTATCCAACTGCATATCTTTTGATAATTCTTTGATTTCCTGCTTTGTAAATCCAACATCCCTTAAAGGAGATACAACACCAAGCTCTCCAAGAGCTTTCATCCCTGGCCGGTAGTCGGATGTATCATCAACATTTGATCCATCAAGAACATAGTTGAGATTGTTTTCTTTTGCAATCTGCTTTATTTTTGAAAATAATTCCTTTTTACAATAATAGCATCTGTTGTTTGGGTTTTTTGAAAAATTATCAATTTCTGTTTCTTCTGAATTAATAAGTATATGTTGTATTCCGATTTGTTTTGCATATTGTTTTGCTTCTTCTAGCTCCCTTTTTGGATATGTGGATGATGTAGCTGTAACTGCTATTGCCTTTTCTCCCAATACCTCATAAGCTACCTTTGTTAGAAATGTACTGTCGACGCCTCCAGAAAACGCTATCGCTACACACTTCATTTGTTTAAGATTATTTTTTAATTGTTCCAACTTAACTTTAGAATCCCCATTCACAGAATAGAGAATAGACAAAACCAGATATATAATGATTTTCTAAGAAGAATCATTTGAAGAGCAGGTTTAATTTCTTTGGTTTTCTCTTTTTCCAATTTCCTTTATGATATGCATAACTGGCAAGAAGTGGCATAGCGATAGTTGCTTCAGAGAATACCATTTGTTCAAAACTCTGATCGACTTTTCCCCATGAACTTGCCTCTTTAAGTGTTGAACCTGAAAGTGCACCATCATATTCATTTGCTAGTGTTATTTGTATAGCATATTTGTGCATCTGGGCAGGATTACGCAGTGCGCCTTTATCGTTAGCTACACCACCAAGTACTGCATCTTGAACAAAATTTTTAGGTACGCCCCCTCCAACAATAAATATGCCAGTTTCTTTTGATCTGAGAATAGTTTCAATTAATTCTTTAAAGTCTTTTACAGAGTCGATGGCAACATGTTTCTTGGGTCTTTGTCGCTGATGGTCTAATAAACCAAATCCAGCACTACAATCAGAAAAAGCTGGAACAAAAATAGGTAAATTATGTTTATATGCTGCATAGACAACAGAATCATCTACTTTGCATCCATTAGTATCAAGATATTTGCCCATTTCAATTATGAATTCCCTAGATGAATACGAGCATATTTCAAGTGAGTCGGCTATCTTTTTAATTGTTTGATCACAAAGCTGTAATTCATCTTCATCAATGAATGTGTCATAAATTCTATCAATATGTAAACGACGGAGTTCATCATCATTAACAAAAGGTGATCCAATATAATGTTTGAATCCAAGTGCTTCAAAGAAATCCATATCTACAATAATTGCTCCTGTTGATACAATGATATCTACCATGTTATTAGCAATTAAATCATGCACAATTTTTTTAAGGCCAGCACTAAAAAGTGAGCCTGCTAAACTAAGGATAATAGTACAGTCTTTATCTTGAAGCATTGTATCATATATTTTGCATGCATTTGCTAGATTTCTTGATTGAAACGACATATGGCTGAAAGATTCAATCAAAGGGACACTGTTAAACGAGGTGATGTCGATATGTTGGATTTTTTTCTGAAGCAGACTTTTTTTATCATATTTTATTGTCATAGCATACTGCAAATATTAACGGGGTTTTTCTTTTTTTCTACAGGATTGAATCAGTAACATTTAAACCATGATTTCTGGTTCCCTTTTTTCATATGCATGAATGGGCGCTTGCTGAATCAATACTTATCGCAGCACTTGAAGCAGCAGAAAAAGAAAAACTCAAAACAATTACTGAAATCAAGATAGCAATTGGTGAACTACAGCAAATAGAACAAGAAATCTTTGAGTTTGCTCTTGAAGAAATCATTAAAACATATGAGGACAAACTAGGAAAAGTAAAAATTGACATAGAAACAGAAAAAAGTATTTTGAAATGCAACAGCTGTGAACATTCCTGGAAATTTTCCGATATGAAGAAAAAACTCAGTGAAGACGAAGGAGAATCAATACATTTCATTCCTGAAGTTGCATTTGTTCACATGCGGTGTCCCAAATGCGGTAGTCCAGATTTTGAAATAAAGACAGGAAGAGGAGTATCAATAACAGCAATCAAAGGAGAAAGGTAACGCAGTATGGAAGTAAGAACAAGTGTGATAGAGAGACGACTAAAAGATATTAAACGAATCATTGCTGTGGCTAGTGGTAAAGGCGGTGTTGGAAAAAGTCTTGTTGCATCAACACTGGCATTAAATTTAGCTAAAAAAGGACACAAAGTTGGGCTTTTAGATCTTGATTTATATGGTCCGTCATCACACATTATTCTTGGAATAACTGATTTAAATTTTCCAGAAGAAGACAAAGGAATTATTCCTCCGAAAATAAATGATATTCATTTTATGTCAATAGTGTACTTTACAGAAGATAAACCAGCACCATTCAGAGGAGTTGATATTACAAACATAATCATTGAATTACTTGCAATTATACAATGGAAAGAACTTGATTATCTGATAATAGATATGCCGCCAGGAATTGGCGATGAAGTATTAGACGTAATCAAATATGTCAAAAAAAGTGAGTTTTTAGTTGTGACAACACCATCAAAAGTCTCTATTGGAGCTGTAGGAAAACTTCTTAAAATCCTAAAAGAACTAGGCATTCCTATAATTGGAGTCCTCGAAAACATGAAAATGACAGAGTCCCTATTTATCAAAGATACTATTTCAAAAATGAACATCCCATATATTGGGAGTGTCTCATTTGATCATGATCTTGAAGAAGCAATTGGCAATGGGGCTCTTCTTCTAAAAACCAAGTTTATGAAAGAACTGAACAACTGTCTAAAAAGAATTGACCTCTAGGTTCGTATTATCTGTTTTGAAGATTTGGCAAAATAGCTTCTTGCCTCACCAACAGTAAACAACGACCCTGAAATACAGATAACATCTTTTTTACCTGCCATTACTTTGGCATGATCTATTGCTTTTGGTAGAGACTTCTCAACAAATAGGTCTTTCGTATAACCAATTTCTTTAATTCTATCTTTAAGAGCAGTCGGTTCGCAAGCACGAGCGTTCTTTGATTTTGTAACTATGACGACATCTGAAACAGGGATAATTACAGACAACATTCTTTGTATATCCTTATCCTCCAATATTCCAACGACAAGAACAAGTCTTTCATATTCAAAATCCTCCTTCAATGTTTTTTCTAGCATCTCCATTCCAGCAGGATTATGCGCTCCGTCAAGAAGAATCGTCGGATCCTCTGCGATAATCTCCATTCGTCCAGGATTAAAAGCAGTTGAAATACCATCGATGATATCATTATCCGTCAAATATGTCCCGTTCATTTGGAGTTGTTCTGCAGCAGTAACTGCAAGTGTGATATTTTCACCCTGATACTTGCCAAGCATTGATGTTTTTACTGTGTAATCATTCAAAATGCCGTGAATAAGAAATTCCTGATACTGTATGGTGTGTGACAGACGTTTCCAACTATTTTTATCGATACAGATAACTTGTGCATTCTTTTCTTTTGCAGTTTTTTCAACAACAATTTTTGCATCGTCTTTTACAGCAGTAACAACTGGAACATTGTCCTTTATGATACCTGCTTTTTCAAACGCGATTGATTTGACATCTTCTCCAAGACGTGCGGTATGCTCTAAAGAAATGTTTGTTATGACAGAAACTACAGGAACAACTACGTTTGTTGCATCAAATCTACCACCAAGACCAACCTCAACAACTGCGAAATCAACAGAGGAATCTGAAAAAAACAAAAACGCCATTGCCGTTACTATTTCAAAAAACGTTGGCGTATTACCATTATCTATCATCTCATCTACAACAGGCTTAATTTTCTCAACAAGCACAGTAATTTCTTCCTCTGAAACCTCCCTGTCGTCTATAACAATGCGCTCTGAGAAACGTTCAAGATGAGGAGAAATGTAAACACCGACGCTATATCCTGCTTTTTGTAAAATTGATCCGACAAACTTACAGACAGAACCTTTACCGTTTGTTCCTGTGACATGAACGATTTTAATGTTATTCTGAGGGTTTTTAAGCTGTTTCATAAGAAAAGAAATACGTTCTAAACCAAGTTTTGAGCCGTATTGTTTAAAGCTGTAAAGCCAATCGATTGATTCTTTAAAATCCATAGTTACTAGTATCCTTCAGAATAAAGTACGTCAGAAATAATGTCATATTTTTCAGTCCATGAATCGCCAGGGAGAATGGTTACTTTTCTCCCGTCTATTCTTAATCTATTCTCAGCAAACAATTGTACGGTTCTTGGAAGTATCTGATGTTCAACCTCTAAAATACGAGCAGCAAGTTTATCTCTATCATCACCTGGGACTACTTTTACTGCTGCCTGTAAAATGATGGGGCCGTGATCCATTTCATCATCCATAAAATGCGTGGTACAGCCTGAAAT
>JAIWHQ010000086.1:0-6212 GCA_048629575.1 Thermoplasmatota archaeon
TTCGTCTAAAGTTTCGGTTGTAGAACCAACAGATATTTTTCCGGTTGCTTTTCCATGATATCTCCAGTAATGAATAGTGAATATTCTTGTATGTTGGATATCAAGGGTTTTCATATGTATATCTGCATTTACTGGTGTCTTGTTATCTGAGGTTGTATCTGTTATCTGTAAATCAAACTCAGTGGGTATCAATCTTCGATGATTATGAACAAATTTTTTTGTAGAAAATGAGAGACATGCGGGGTTGATGCTATAGAATTCCGTTTCATTTTGAATACCGTTTTTATCTTGATTTACTATTGCCAGTAAATCGCCTTTTTTATCGGTTTGCATTGTTTTTGACCAGGTTATATTTAACGTGTCTCCAGAGATTCTTCCCCAGAACCACCCCAGATTTTTAACTGCTGTGTTGGGGGAGTATCCCCAGTTATGATCATGATACCCTGTTCCTTTTACTTTCATTGTATGGCCACTGATTTTTATAGTACCAGCAACCCTGGCCTTGGGTAATGCAACTGTCCAACATGTATCAGAGGTTTCAATTTTCCATCCCTGCGTAGTACCAGTGAACATGAGGTCAATCTCGTGATGATCAATTGTTAATAAAACGTGATATCTCCACTCTCTGGTTTTTTTATAATGTTCCTGGTCAAATTCGATGATTGGTTTATCATTAATAAGTATGCGTGGCTGATCATATGAGGTATAAAAATTGGAAAAAAGATTCGTTTTCATCGATTCAACTTCGGTCTTTCCCTCTTTGTAGACATTAATTCGGGATTGCACAATACCGCTGTTTCTTATATGATATGTTCTCACCCCCACATGGAGACTATATCCGTTGTCAAAAACAGCATCAAAATACCACCATTCGATATCTAAAAGGTTGATATTACCATGAAATGCATCATCTTTTGGCGTAATATCAACTGCTTTCAGGAAACGATAATCTGTCTTGCCATCTGGTTTTGCTTTTTTTACTCTCATAATTTTGCTTATAGGCAGTACTGTATTCTATAATAATTTTTCCTCGAGAATGTGTAATACTTCTATCCTTCACTCTGATTATATATTTTGTATATTAATCATTAATAAAAAATTAACAGAAAACCATGTTTTTCAAAATTACCCATCTCAACAATTTCACCGATACTATTATGATATAAATCTGAATAATGATAACGATGGGGTGATTAAAATCGGTACAAAAGTGTTCACGCCACACGATATAGTTCTACGAGATGATGCAGCACATGGAAAAGGGAGTTTTAGTCATGTAGAAACATGGTATTATGATGCCATGTTTGACAATGGCTATAGTGTTGTAACACTTGTGAACGTTATTCATGTAGGTAAGATAGGTACTGTTTTAACAGGATTATTTATTTATAAAGATGCGAAATTAGTAGGAAATATTAGAAATAGAGTGTCTTACAAACATTTCTATGGATCAGAAAAAAAACCACTCATCAAATTAAACGGTCAACAGATAATAAAGGGACATGTTGATGAGGATACAAAGACTTGGAATTATCAGATCTCTATGGGTGATCACAAACAAGGTGTCGATTTAGAGCTAGTTAAAATAACAAAGGCGTGGAAGGGAAAAACCTTTTTGGGTAACTGGTTGGTTATTCCGCGATTTAAAATTAACGGAACAATTTTTCTTGATGGAAACGCCATTGATGTATCGGGTGAAGGGTACCACGATCATAATATTTATCCTCTCTATGCACCATTAGTAAATCGAGGGTACCATTTTGGAAAAATACCAGTTGATTTGATGAATATCACTTGGGCACGTGTCACAAAAAATCGTAACAATGAAGAAATCATTGCAGTTCTAAACAAAGGGCAAGAGTACATGTCAATAAATCCCAGGGATATACGTTTTACTGTTGAAAACCAGATCAAAGACCATGGTAAACTAATACCAACAGCGTATCGTTTGAATGTAAAAAACGATATATTGGATTTAAATGTAAAAATGGAGTCGTTAAACTTTCACCACATCGAAGTACCCGCTATTAATTATTGGAGACATCATGTAAAATATACGGGTGAGATTCAGGTAGATTCCACTCAAAAAAAGATAGATACTGTTGATATTATGGAGCAATTGAGATTTTTATAAGGCGTGTTACATCTACCAAACAAAATGTTCGGAATTAAAAATTTCCTGACAATTATTTTTTAAAAAATTCTGAGAAATATGGCTATTCCAAGTATGACAATTATAACGCCAATCACTCTTTCAATATTGAGGTGATTGTATCTGTATCAACCACGGCATCTATTCATTATGAAAAATATCTATTTTTCTAATTGATTTTTACATCGATGGTTTTTTATTCTATTTTTATTTCTCAAGTTCTAAGATGATACGAGAATACCTAAAGCTTGCACGTTCATTCAACGCAGTGTTAACAGGTGTATCTCCAGTCATGGGTGCTATTGCCATGGGACAATATGACATCATCATTCTTTTCTTATTGTTCTTGGTAGGTTTCTTGGGACATACCTTTGGATTTGTTTTTAATGATATAATCGATTACAAAATTGATAAATCCTCAGAAGAGATAAGTGACCGTCCTCTTATTAGCGGTACAATTTCCATAAGAAATGCATGGATATTTGCCTTTGTATCAATGTTTGTTGCTTTTATCATTTCTCTGTATATCGCGGTTACAAACCAAAATTTCCTCCCAATTTTAATTCTAGCAATCTCAGCGTTTTTTATAGCATTATATGATTTAATAAGTAAGAAATTTCCGTTTATGGATATCTTTGTTGCATTGGGTATTTTCTTTTTGATTTTATATGGTGCATTTTATGGGGGAACTCCAGTAAAAAGTATTTATGATATTTCCAATCTTGCTTGGATAGTTTGCATACTAGGTTCTATTCAAGTATTCTTCATGCAAATCGTGGCAGGTGGAATGAAAGACATTGAAAACGATTTTAAGAAAGGAGCAAAAACAACTGCAATAAAAATGGGAGTGCGAATTATTGATGGATCTCTAAAAGTTTCTTTACGTTTCAAAGCGCTTGCTTATTCCATCCAGCTGGCAGATATACTGATCGTGTTTCTACCATTTTTTATTGTTTGGGAAATAAACAATCTTTCGGTTTTGCAATATTTTCAATGGTCGGTACTGGGAATTATTGCAGTACTGATGTTTGTTCTATCACATAAACTTCTTTCAATGAAACATTTTGAACGTTCCAAGGCCAGAAAATTCATTGGGAGTCACTACGTTACCAATTTTGCACTTGTACCTATAATGCTAATGGCCCTAAACCCATGGGCTGGCCTAATGATGTTCTTTCCTGCATTAGGTTTCATTCTTTCAAATATCATTTTGCACGGAACAGTTTTACAGCCAAAGACCATGTAATTCTGTCAGAAAAGCTCAAATAGCATCATCTTTTTCCAAAATCTAATGAATAAGGTTGCTGCGTATGCGAGATTACTTCGCATTCCGGGACTTGGAGGTCTTGCAATTCCTCCAGTTATTGCTGCATTAACAGTGGGTGTCTATGATTTTTACAATCTCGCAATTCTTTTTGTTATTGGTGCTTTTGCAGCAATTTATGGGTTTGTTCTCAACGATTATGCTGATGTGGAACTTGATAAACTAATAAAAGAGTTACACGGAAAACCATTAGTTAGCGGCGAGATATCAAAGAAAAATGCCATCGCAATAAGCGTTTCCTTAATTCTTTTTACATTCCTATTTATATTTATACTATGGCGTGGAGAAACTCTTGATAACTTTAAATTTGCTGCTCTGATATGTATCTTTTTGGCGGGAATTCTGGGGAGTTTCTATAATCTTTATGGAAAAAAAATTATTGGATCGGATTTTCTCGTTGCAATATCTGTGGCATTTGTTTTTCTCTTCGGTGCACTCTCATTTGGTGAACCAACGATCTTCACATGGGTCATTTTTCTTCTAACGTTTAATAATTTAACACATATGAACGCCATTGAAGGTGGAATTAAAGATGCGGATCATGACTATATGGTGGGGGTAAAAAATATTGCACTTAGTTCAGGTGTAAAGGTCGATGGAGACAAGATTTTTATTCCTCTCCATTTTAAAGTATTTGGAATGGGGATACGATCTTTTTCAGCGTTTCTTTTGTTTGTTCCCTTCATTTTTTATGGATATGGGTACTACATGTGGCAACTTATTATATTGGCTATAGCAACTATTGGAGTGATATACTTTAGTGTTAAACTGTTGTCCATAAAAACATTTGATAGAAATACCATTAGAAAGTATATTGGCATACAATCATTTTTACGGTATTCTTTGGTTCCCATAATGCTCATTTCAGTTATTGGTACAATGTATTCGATTATATTGATTGTTTTTCCAATAGTGTGGTACATAGGATTTGCACCTTTACTTGGAGAAAAACTATTTAAACCGAGGATGTAGATGGTTAACGAAAAAAAATCAGAGATATGTATTATTGGTGCTGGAATTGGCGGTCTTACTGCCGGTGCCCTGCTTACAAAACAAGGCCATAAAGTAACGATATTTGAAAAGGAACCATTGATTGGTGGTAGAGCACTCTCATTTGATGATTTATCGTCATTTACTCTTGAAAAGTACAAGGAAATATTGTCAAGATTCAATATGCATGTACCATTTTCAGAGCCAGATTTGAAGACGATCTTTGATAAAGATATGCTAAAAGGATACAAATTAGATCTTGGATATCATGCAATTGGTGGCGGGGTACTTTCCAATATCAACGGTGTTCTTTCTAAGCTTGATGATCATGTTGAGATACTTGAATCATATGTGGGACTCATAAAAGAAAATGGGTTTGATTTTCCCTTTCTTTCAAGAATTGATAAACTCAAGATACTTCCAAATATTTTCCGTCTTCTTTTTGCAAGTGAGAAAACAATGAAACGATTGGATGGTGTATCAATTACAGAGACAGTAAATACATATGGGCGAGGTAAAATGAAGTTGATACTTGAGATATTTTCTCGTTCAATTACAACCATAAATAATCTTGATCTTATTTCAACTGGGGAAATGTTTCGATCTCAAAGGAATCTGTATAAAGGATCCAAACCAGTGGGTTATCCTAAAAATGGTCTAAATAGCATACATCAAAAATTAGCTAAGTATATAACTCAAAATGGTGGAGAAATACATCTGGAATTGCCTGTTAAAGAAATCATCATCCGCGAAAATAAAGCAACAGGGGTCCTTGCAGGAGGCAAAGAATATTCATTTGATGCCGTTGTTTCAAATATTCTTGTACAAGATCTTTTCAAAATTGCCGATGAAAAGCATTTTCCAAAAGAATATGTTAAAGGCATTAAATCACTTAGAGGAACAGGCAGCCTATGTGCATATTACTCTCTAAGGAAAGTCGACTCTAATCTACTTGGTAAGACTTTTCATTTTATTGAAAGAGATGTTGGTATTGATGGAAATGATGCTGTTGGAATGATTGATTTTATGGCGACCATACCTGAATCAGGTCTTGCACCCCCCTCCGATTATCTTGTTCAATCATATATTATTTGTACGCCTGATGAAGCTAAAGATAAAGAAACACTCAATACTCTTAGAGAATTGTTGAATAAAAATCTTGAAAAACTTGTTCCAGATTTTCGTTCATATCTTAGATGGGCAATATATCCTGCAGTATGGCATCTCGATGGTGTAGCAAAAACAATTGATAATGCAAAATCAGATATAAAGACGCCTGTTGAGAATCTATACATTATAGGTGACTGCGTAAAAGCTCCGGGCATTGGTATTAATTGTGCATTAAATTCAGCAAAAATGTTGTGTGATGCTTTGCCTTCTCTCTAAAAACTTTTAGGGCTACACAAATTTTTTTAAAAATAGCAAAATATTTATATTGGCTTACATAAAGCTAATTATAAACCCTTAGGCAGGGTATTTAATATATTAACAGATACACTGCTGTTAGTTACCTCTAAGAAACGGTGTAGAAATGTCAATCAAATTGACCATGAAAGAACCTTATAGTAAATCAAGATTTTTATCAGCAAGATTCAGAGGATATTTTGATTTAATTCGACCTTTTACTCTAGTAGCTCCACTTTTTGTCTCAATGTTTATAATGTTTGCAAGTCTTGTATATAACGATAGATTTGCTGGTTACCCTAATTGGTGGATTACCATAGGTCAAGCAAGTCTTACTCTTGT
>JAIWHQ010000087.1:0-6203 GCA_048629575.1 Thermoplasmatota archaeon
AGCAATCTTGCAACTTCGTTACGACCATTCCTACCAACTAGCGGAGGAACTTCAGGATCAGGGAGTGTAGTTGGATCTGTGATTGGCGGGTTGACAAGATGATTAAAGGAATAGTTGCAGCGTTACTTGCAGCTTTAATTGTTGCCGGTGTAATAGTAGGAGTTTTCTATCTCTTTTTTAGTGGAATAATCTTCTGGTTAGCCGCAATTTTTGCAGGAGCATTTATAGTTGGACTGCTGATATTATTTGCGATAATTTTCATCTTTTGCATTATCGTGTTTTTCGCCTTGTTTTATTACTTGGCAGAGAAAAAACCAGAGGTAACACCTGGTGAATACAAACTGGACGAGGAGAAAGGAAAAAACGAATAACTAAAGGTTTTTCCTTTTATCTTTCTTTTTTTAAGATCACCTTAAAAATCAGTTGTTTCTATGGCTCAAGAATCACTTTGATGGAGTCTTGTGCTTTTGCAACAAGTTGAAACCCTTTAGCAGCTTCTGAAAGAGGAAGTCTGTGGGATATCATATCTGTTACTTCTACTTTTTTTGATCTAATGAACTCAATTGCGTCAACAATATCTTTTGGTGCCCCTGCGTATGTTGAAACTATTTTGACTTGTTTATTCCAAATATCAAAGAGATGAAAAGGAATTTCTACACCCGGCTTTGTCATTGCAAAAAACAGAATTGTTCCACCAGGTGTAACTGATTCAAAGGCTTGCTTAACAGCAGAAGGAACGCCTGCACAAAGAATTACGAAATCAGCAAGCATTCCATCGTTATTCTTTTTTACAAGTTTAGCGACATTTTCTTTTGCGTTTATTGCGACGTCTGCACCTAATTTTTTTGCAATTTTTAATCGATGTTCGTTAATGTCAGTCGCGAATATTTTTCTTGCACCCATAGCCTTTGCAATTTTTATTTGCAAAAGCCCTGCAATGCCGCTACCAAGAATAAGAACGCTTTGTTCTGGTTTCATCTCTGCTATTCTGAATCCTCTTACGACACAGGCAAGTGGCTCAATAAATGCTCCTTCTTCATAAGACATTTCTTTTGGAAGCAGAAATGTTCCCACTTTAACGTTTATTTTAGGGACCTTCAGGTATTCTGCAAAACCTCCTGGATAAAAATTTGTTGAATGTAACATATTACAGAGCGTATGTTGATCATTATTGCAAAAATTGCAGTTGTTGCAGGGAACATGATGTGAGATAAATACTCTGTCGCCAACGTTGTATTTTTTCACGTTTTTACCAACTTCAACTATGTCCCCTGAGATTTCATGTCCTAATACACGAGGCGCTGTCTTAAGTCTGTACCACTCCATAACATCGCTGCCACAAATACCACTTGCTTGAACTTTAACAAGGAGTTCATCATCATTTATTTTAGGGATTGGCATTTCTTCTATTCTTACATCATTATTGTTGTAGTACATGGCAACTTTCATTGTTTTCATGATAGATCACGCTCCTCTGTTGCAGCTCATAATTTTATAGAAATGAGTTTTGTTAAAATAATTACTTCTCATTTTCTTTAAATATTTCAAAAGCATCTTTTGGTGTTGCATTTTTGTGAACTATTGCATTTACTGCTTTCATCATTCCAACAGGGCTTGAGCTTTGGAAGATATTTCGACCCATATCTACACCGATTGCTCCTGCCTGTAAAGCGTCATATGCCATTTGCAGTGCATCTTTTTCTGGTACTTTTTTCCCTCCAGCGATAACGATTGGAACAGGACATGATTCTACAATTTTTTCAAAATCTTTGCAGTAATACGTCTTGACTATACTTGCTCCAAGCTCTGCTGCCATTCGAGATGCTAGTGAGAGATATTTCGCATCTTTTCCAAGACCTCGACCAACAGCTGTAACTGCTAGAACAGGGATTCCATATCTATTTGCCTCATCAATTGTTTGGGTAAATGCAAGAAGTGTATCTCTTTCAAATGGCTGACCGACAAGAATAGAGAAAGCAACTGCAGAAACATTAAGACGAATTGCATCTTCCATTGATACAATTATTCCTTCATGAAGAAGGTTTGTCTCATTGATGATGCTAGTGCCTCCTGATACTCTCAGGCAGATGGGAATGTCTGTTTCTGGTGGAATATAGTTTCTCAACCCACCTCTCGTTGGCATGAGCACATCAGCATATGGTAGTAGTGGTTTTACCATTTCATCAAGTTTTTCAAGACCAGTTGTCGGCCCCATAAAATAGCCATGATCAACTGCTAACATAACGGTATGTCCATCTTTTGGTTTGATTATTTTTGATAGTCTGTTTTTCATTCCCCAATCCATAAATAAAACGCCTCCGTTTTCTTGGTAAATAGAGGAGGATTATTTAAATTATTTCTACAGGGTTCTACTGGCAACCAAAAGATTTCCGGTTCTCTTTAGCAAACCTTTTTTATTTATTGTTGTATTACCGACATCTGATTTAGGGAGGCATAGCATATGTCCATATTAGAAAATTTAGAACCAAAACTCTTGTGGAAACATTTTGACGAAATTAGAAAAACGCCTCGTTGTTCAAAACATGAGGAAAAAATTAGAGAATATGTAGAAAACTTTGCAAAACAGCATGATTTGAAATATAAAACTGATAAGATAGGTAATATTGTGATTTTAAAACCTGCAACTTCTGGGATGGAAAAGAAACCTGTCGTTATTTTGCAAGGTCATATGGATATGGTTTGTGAAAAAAACAGTGATGTAGATTTTGATTTTGCAAATGATCCTATAAAACTCAAACGAGATGGTGACATTCTCACTGCTGATGGAACAACTCTTGGTGCAGACAACGCTATTGGTTTAGCGGCAACTCTTGCAATTCTTGAAGATACAACGCTCAAACATGGGCCCCTTGAAGGGCTTTTTACTGTCGATGAAGAAACCGGGCTCACTGGCGCATTTGCCATGAAATCAGATATGCTCACAGGAAAAATACTGTTTAATCTCGACAGTGAAGACTGGGGTGTACTAACAGTTGGATGTGCTGGCGGTGGAGATTCAAAAGTAGAACTCCCATTTAAAACCCAATCGATTAATGGGAATCTGCAAAGTATGCTTGTCAAAGTCTCAGGACTTAGAGGGGGACATTCAGGTGTAGATGCTCATGAACAGAGAGGAAATGCAGTAAAACTATTATCACGTATGCTTTGGAAAGCATCTAAAAAACATGATTTTTACCTAACAGATATTAACGGTGGAGATAAACATAATGCTATACCACGAGAGGCATATGCTAAAGTTTCTATGGATAAAGCAGAAAAAGATACGTTTATCTCTTGTTTAAAAGCAGAAGAAAAAGACATTTTAGGGGAGATAAAACCAATAGATCCTAAATTTACTGTTGATGTAGAGAATATCGGGAAACTTGATACTGCATTTGATAAAAACTCTCAGGATACATTGTTGAATCTTTTGCATGGCCTTCCTCATGGTGTCGACAAGATGAGTTATGATATTCAAGGCCTTGTTGAAACATCAACAAATCTTGCAACTGTTGCTTTAAAGGGAAACAATGTAGTGATAGGTCTTAGTTCAAGAAGTTCTATTAAGTCTGCTCTGCAGGATTTCCGTGATCGGATTCGTGCAGTGGCAATGCTTTCTGGTGCAAAAATTTCTGAGGAAGCGCCATATCCTGGTTGGAAACCAGATCTGGATTCTAAGATACTTGCTCTCTCAAAGAAAGTCTACAAAGACATGTATAACGAAGATCCGGTTATTGAGGCAATTCATGCTGGACTTGAATGTGGAATCATTGGCGAAAAATTCCCAGGAATGGATATGATATCCATAGGGCCGACTATTAAATATCCGCATTCGCCTGAGGAACAAGTTCACATAAGCACGGTTGATAAATTCTACAAACTCGTGTTGAAGATTTTAGAAGAAGTATAAAGAAGGCGTTACATAGATCGTAGTCTTCTAATTCTTTCATCTACTGGAGGGTGAGTTGACCAGATAGAATTTATACTCTGTCCCTTGAAAGGATTAGCGATATAAAGTGGTGCAACTGTCTTTGATCCTTTTGGTTTCCCACGTGGAATATCGTTTTTTATTTTTTCAAGTGCTTTAGCAAGTCCTTCAGGGTTTCTTGTAAGTCTCGCGCCGTTTGCATCAGCAAGATATTCTCGTTTTCTTGATATTGCAAGATATGTTAACCTGGAAAAAATAGGAGCTAAGATAACAAGTAGAATCGCAATTACCATCAGTATTGCATTACTGTCATTTCGTCCTCTACTTCTTCCAGCACCACCCCAGAAGAGAGAATAAAATAAAATCTCAGAAATAAGAGCAATAGATCCTACTACTGCAAGTGTTACTGTTGCAATAAGAATATCATGGTTCTGTATATGGCTCATTTCATGGCCCATTACTCCTTCAAGTTCATCTGGTTTTAATTTTCTAAGTGCACCTGTTGTTGCACATATAACAGAGTTTTCTGGTTTTTTTCCGGTTGCAAACGCGTTGATATTGTCTGAATCTTGAACATATACTTTTGGTGTTGGTAGTCCTGCTGCTATGGCCATTTCTTCAACTTTGTAAATCAGTAGTTTTTCTTCTCTAACATGAGGATTTGCTGGTCGTGCTTTTGCTGCAGAAAGAACTGTTTGTACTGAGAATGAATACGTAATTGCAATATAGACAAGTGCGATTGGAAGACCAAATATGAGTGCGATATACGGGTTTCTAAAGTAGATGTATCCAAAAGCAAAAATTACGCCTAAAAATAACAAAGCCATAAACGTACAAATAAGTACAGTATTTCGTTTGTTTTTTCGAATATGATCTTCGAGAAGCATTTGTTTTGTCATACTATCGAAAAACTAAGCTTTTTAGAATTTGACTTTAGGTAGTTCTCTAGCTGCTTCTGGGATCTGTAGCATCTCTCGCTCTTTTTTACCCATTCTCTTTGCAAAAATTATGCCAGGAAACGTTTCTATTGTGTTGTTGAATGATAAAACTGAGTCGTTGTAATGCTGTCTGGAATATGCAATTTTATCCTCGGTATGGGTTAATTCATCCTGTAAGTTTAAGAAATTCTGGTTTGCTTTTAGATCTGGGTAGTTTTCTGCTACAGCAAATAATGATTTAAGTGCGCCTGTCAGCATATTATCTGCTTCAATATTTTTTTGAGGAGTCTTTGCACTCATTATTGCAGATCGTGCTTTTGTAACATTTTCAAGCACTTCTTTTTCATGCTTCATGTAGCCTTTAACAGTTTCCATCAGATTTGGTATGAGATCTGCTCTTCGTTTGAGTTGCACATCGATTTGTGCCCATGAGTTGTCAATTCGGTTTTCAAGTCTTATTATTTTGTTGTAATAGCTCAGAAAAACTAGGAGAACTATCACTAAAATTAATACAACAAGGATAATTCCTATTGTTAATATGTCCATATTTATCGCCTCTTTTTTTTGTAGGCTAATGTTGTTTTTTATTTAAAACTATCGTGATAAGGCACCTCGGTAAAATAGAGTTGGTGAAAAAAATAAAAAAAAGAGATTTATGTAAAAAAGTAAAAAAATAGGTTTTTCTAACTATTTTTACTAAAATCTTTTTGGTTTACGCTTCTGATAACAGTCCCTACAATAAACTGGTCTAGTACCATCCGGTTTAAAAGGAACTTCAGTTTCTTTTCCACATTCTGCACAAGTTACCTTATGCATTTCTCTTGGTGGACCTCTATCATCTCTATACATTTTTTATTTCCTTCTTTTGAAACTCTTCTCTTTTCTAATGAGCTTCCAGTCGAGGCCAATGTGTGTTTTGGTATATAATTCTATGTATGATTTTCAAATCTAAAGTTATAATCTTAGGTTTAATTCATGTACCAACATTTATATGCAAATGAGCAATAAGAAAATATAACCTGCAAATGAATGGATGCGCTATAATAATTATTGTATTTCTTTTTTTGTTGGTGGTGAATAAGAAAAGGAGAAAATATGCTGGTTATTAAAGAAGGAGTTAAAGTTAATATATTATTTGAAGCAAAATTAGAAACTGGTGAAATTGTTTTAAAAACTGAAGAAGAACAGCCTCTTGAAGTAGTTGTTGGTGATGGAAATATTCCAAAATCAATAGAAAAAATTTTAATAGATATGAAAGAAGGAGAAACTAAGACTATTGCGCTTGAGTCCACTGAAGCATTTGGTCCAAAAATAGATGATCTCATAGTTGATTTGCC
>JAIWHQ010000088.1:0-6165 GCA_048629575.1 Thermoplasmatota archaeon
TTGCTTCTCCTTCTACTTTTCCTGGTGATATCATTCTTCCTTTCATAATTGTGCCTCGATGAGTTTGTTAATATTTGCAAAAACAACATCCTGTTTACAAAAACCAGGTAAATAGTTTGCAGCTTTTCCTGAGTTTACACCTGTTGTTTTATATCCCATTTGTTCAATTGGTGAGACAACCATACATGTATCAGCAACAATATAGCCACCAGCTTTCTCAATGATTTCTGTGAAGCCCATTCGATCTGCAGCTTCTTTCATCACCCTTGATGTACATATCCAGACAGGTTTCTTCAAATGTTTCCCTTTAAGTTTATCTGCAAGTGTTGAAATCTCTCGAAGTGAGGCATGAGGACATCCTAGAATCACGATATCAGGATTCTTACCAGAGCTTAGTTTTTCATACGTTTCATCAAGTTCTTTTTTGGAAACGTTAATTTCTTCCAAACCCTCTTTTTCCACAAGATCTGCTTCAGGTGTTAATTCTTCTATATGATATAATGCAACAGCGCCAGATGCAGCCATAGCAGCACCAAGAGCCTTTAATTGATCCGTATTTGCATTAGTAAAGCCAGTAAAGTAAGGAATCTTGTTTTTCACTTGTTTTCCGACAAAATATCCAAGAGCACCAAAATCAGAGGAAAATTCTAATTCTGCATCAACATTTATTTTAATGGTTGGCTGACGCTTCTCCCAAAGATGAAGCCCATAATTTGGAGTTCGACCACAAATAGCAGCTGCAAGCGCAGAAGGCCCACCTTCTCTGTTGGTTCTCGCACCAATTACTGAATTTGAAAAAGACACTGCAGAAGATTCTGACCAAGCGATATGTTCCCTGAATCTTGGGAGATTGCCGGCAAGATATGGCGTACAAGTTGAGGTTATGACAATACCCATACTTTTAAAAGCATTCATAATCCTCAGTTGATTCTTGGCAAAATCTTTTGGAAAACCAATTTTTTCCCAGTTTTCAAGATCCATACCTGCAGGATTAAGATAGGTAAGAACCTTTACTTTTGCATCTTTAGAAGCCATGTCCTCTAAAAACTCTGTTCCTGGATCACCGATTGATTTGTAGGAGACACCTGCAACCTGAACAGAACCCACAGGGATCATCTTATCGGCACCATAGATATCTCCTAGACGCACCAGCAATCGAAACAGTCTCTCCATTACTTCTCCTTCTTCTCCATCAAGAAAGTTTTCCTCTTCTTTTGTCAAATACATTTTACTAACTCCTTACAGTTTTCAACTAGTTTTTCAATCTCTTGTTTTGTAGCATTATCCACATGTACCCCGCCAACAGCAACCACCTTTGTTTTATATTTCTTGCATGCAGCTTCTGCTATTGGTTTTAACACGACATCATCATAATGTCCTTCTAATCGTATCACTTGAGGGTTTTTGTTTGGTTCGCAGATAACAACACCACCGATATGAGGCTGCTCTCCCCCTCCAAGAATAAAGAGAATATCGTTACCGATTTTCTTTTCCTCAAGCCACACCTTATATTTTCCTTCACCCGAGGTAATCATTAAGATCCACTTTTTTGTATTTCACGACCTCATACTTACTTTTATCAACATCAGATGGAATTGTTGCGTCAAATCCAATCTTTGTAGTAAGTGTTTTCTTTCCTGGCTCATGTTTTCCAGATGGGTCAAGTGAACTTCCTGGTTGATCAATTTTAACAATCATATCTTTGTTGCCTTGGAATCTTGTTGCCATGGCCCATTCAACAGCATTTGGACTGTAGATATCAACGTCGTCATCAACAATTGTGACCTGTTTCATACTTTTATGGCCAATAAAAGCAGCTTCAATTGCTTTTTTACCATCATCAGGATGTTTCTTTTTAATCTGGACAATACCGTGAAGCCATGAGCCGCCACCCATGGTGACAAGCACATTCTTACATTCCACAACTTTACTTACTTCATCATAGATTGTTGGTTCTTTTGGCATGCCCATAAGCATCTTATGTTCAAGTCGCCCAGGGATTAATGCCTGATACATTGCATCTTTTCTATGAGTAATACAATCAATAACAAATACTGGTTCTTGCCGCTCAAAATCCCTTGTTTCTGTTAGATCAACAAATGGTCCTTCACGATCAAGATCTCTTGTAATTCTTCCTTCAAAAACAAATTCTGATTCAGCAGGAACTTCAAGATCTTTTGTCACACATTTAACCATCTTTGTCTCATCAAGTGCATTGGCAATAGAAAACTCATCAACACCAGACGGTGGGCCAAGAGATGCAGCAACCATCACTGCAACTGAATTGCCAACACATACTGCCATCTCAATATCTCCATCAGTCTTATCGTAGGTAGTTCTGGTCTGTCTTTTTTTGATAAGACGTGCTGTAAACTTGTTTTTACCAATTTCCATTAAACGATGATAGCAAACATTCCTACCAGTTTCAGGATCCTTTATCGTTGCAACAGTTGCAGAGCCATATCTTCCACCATCTCCATCTAAATGAAATAGAAGTGGAATTTTAGAAAGATCAGGATCTTTAATAACAACTTCCTGACAAGGTGCGTTATCTACTATTTCTGGTTCTATTGGATTGCGAAGAGCATCAACCAGTTTCAGCAACAGTTTATCTTTCGTTGTCCCAATGCCCTCTGCAATAATGTCCCTATCTGAAGTAATGCCGCCAAAAATCTTGAAAGGATATCCTTTAATATTATCAAAAATCACTGGTTTTTCATCAAGAGAATAAATAATATTTGCAACCTCATACTTTACAGATACCTCTTTTTTAATGCGTACTAATTTGTTTTCTTTCTCTAGTTTTGAAAGAAAATCTCGCAAATTCATTACTCAATTCCTCCATGGGAGGCTCCAACTACAGTTTTCACTGTCCGATATCCTTCTTTTTCAATTGCATTTGCCACGTCTTCTTGAAGATCTTTACCTGGAGTAAGCGCAATCATATTGCCCCCAAGACCTCCACCGGTAAGTTTTGCACCAAATGCTCCTTGATTTCGTGCGATACTGACAAGAAAGTCAAGCTCCCTTGAAGATACTCCAATCTGCTGTAAGAGTTTATGGTTTTCATTCATCAGCTTTCCAATTTCTTTAAAATCTCCAGTTTGAAGAGCATCTCTTGCAAGATAGGTGATATTTTCAGCTCTATCAAATATTTCTTTATACTTTTCAGGATTTTTCTCTTTTCTTTCCCGGACTCCTGCAACAGCTGCCACGGTATTTGCTACTTTCCCCGTGTTACCAATGACTATCTCAACTGGATTTCGCATAGAGATTTTTTCAATTATATTATTCTCCCCTTTTTGAAACCAGATAAGCCCACCAAATGTTGATGCCGTATTATCCACACCTGATGGAGTGCCATGATATCCCATCTCTCCTTCATATGCGATATCATTGATTTCATCATCTGAAAGATTCATATCAAAATAACTTGAAAGTGCTCTTGCAATCGCAACGCAAGATGCTGCACTTGCGCCGATTCCACTTGCGCAGTAAAGATTTCCTTCTAAAGTGATTTTCAGGCCGTTTTTTGATGTATTAATATTCATTTTCTTGACCATTCTATTCAAAGAATCCTTTTGTTGCTCCAGTTTATTCTCCTTATATTTTGGAGTTGCTTTTCTATTATCCTCAAGTTTTAATTCAGCTTTTTCCCATGGTTCTACCTTAGCAACAGTATAGTTTCCTATTGCTGAAACAATGGAGGGTATGCCATAGACGACAAAGTGTTCATTAAATAGTATAGCCTTTCCAAAACCAATGCCTCGTCCTTTCATGTATATCCCATTGACTTTCTCAGTTTTTGGGGTACAATACAAAAATTAGTATATTATTTTTATGGAATGAAATATTTCGAGCGGTTATATGTCACACTTGAAGCAATGAAGTGTGAAAGAAAGATATAAACAAAAGAAGTCCATTGTGTTATTGTGTAGGAGTATATTTTCTCTGCATCAGTAAACAAAGGTAAATTGGAGGTATCTGGTGAAACAGCATAAAAACAGTGGCTCATCAACAACTCTTGTTAACTGGAGAAGAAAAATTTTATTTTATGAGTTTATTTTTTTAGAGTTTCTCGCAATAAAAATCGATTTTTTTTATAAACTTCTTATGAAATGGAGAAAACCCGTTTTTTTAAAAGAAATTAAGATGGCAAAAGTTACTGCAAAAGATAAAGTGTTTTTCATAGGATGTGGGATGCTTCCTTCAGCGCCTATGCTTATTGCAGAAGAAACAGACGCTACTGTCATTACAATTGATAATAATAAAAGAGCGTATCTGCTTGGAAAAGAATACGTTGAACGGAAGAATCTTTCTGATAAAGTAATTGTTGAATATGGAGATGGTATTAATTATCCAATTCAGGATTTTGATGTTATTTTTATTGCGATTAATGTCTGGCCGATTGATGAGGTTCTAAGACATCTTTCAAAAAATATGAAACCTGCAGCAAGAGTGATGTGCAAAGGACTTAAAGATGATGTCACAAGTTTTCTTGAATCAGGAGATCTCCTTGATGAATTTTCTGTTGAGGTGGTTTCTGATAATCCAAAAACTCAATCGTTTCTTCTCATAAAAAAATAGTATAACTCAATATGTTTGAAGATGATGACATGAAGATGAAGGATAGACTTCGCAAGGGTATTGAAAAGAAAAGAAATGTATTATCTACATCTGAAGTATTAGAAAAAAGTAGCAGGATTAAAAAAAGAATTTTTGAAATGGACTTATTTAGAGATGCACAAACTATTCTATTCTATGTGTCTTATGGTAACGAAGTATACACGCATGATATGATAAAAGAAAGCATTTCGCTGGGAAAAACAGTAGTTGTTCCAAAGTCAGTTACCAAAAATAATGCATTAATATTATCCCGACTTACCGATTGGAATAACTTGGAAGTAGGTGCGTATAATATTTTAGAGCCGAAACAAGAATCAATCGAACAAGTAGACGTTGAATCAATTGATTTAATCATTGTCCCTGGCGTAGTATTTGATGAGAGTGGTAATCGAATTGGACATGGAAAAGGATACTATGACAGATTACTTAATGATTCTCAAAATATACCTAACATCGGACTTGCATTTGAGTTACAAATGATAGACAATATTGAATCTGAAAAACATGACGAGAAAATAGATGTTATTATAACTGAAGATAGAATAATGAAATGCGATTGGTGAGATTATGAAGATAACTGCTTGTCCTAAATGTGGAAGTAAAAATATTTCTATGGGAACCATGGGATCAGGAATTACTTTTGGGATTACTTCATGGAATGAAATGTGTAAAGATTGTGGTTACCAGGGTCAACCAATTGTATTTGATTCAGAAAAAAAATACAAAAAATTCCTTGTAGAAGTAAAACAAAAACCGCTTGATAAAAAGACTGAGTTAAAAGAAGAACCTTCTGTTGAAGATGAAGTAGATGAAGTTATTGATGTGTCACAGAAAGATAAAGATGTAGTAAAACTTCTTCAGGAGTATGAAAAAGAAAAAGTTAGTAAGCCTATTTGGCCAAAGAATAAAGTGTGGTGGCCCGAAATTGGTGTAGCACTAGCTTTAGCAATACTAGCATATCTGTCAGGTTTGATCAGTGAAACTTCACGTATGGGCATCGACATAGCAATTCTTTACAGCATTCTTTATTTTGCTGCTAGTTTTGTCATTTTTCTGTTTGCTATAGTGATTATAGAGTATTTCCTAAGAAATGTACTAAATATCTTGAGTAAGTAAAAAACCATCTCCTCATATTTTCTATGTAACAATCTCTTTAAGTTTATTTTTTTCAATTGCTTTTTTTATCTCCATAGCAATCCGTTCGCCATAACTAATAGAATCACCATATAGATAACCAGAATGTGGTGTAAATCGAGTCAAAGGGCTACCAGGTATTCTCATTGAGACATCAAAGACGACCATTTCTTCTTTTCCTTTATCTGCAGCAATTGCTCCCTGTAACGCAAATGGACCGATGATTCCTGGAGGGCATTCCTTCTTAGTGGTTTTTACAAACTTTTCTCCAAGAACAAATATTTTTTCAATAATGGATTCTTTTGTTGTTGCAGCAATATGTCCTGTCTCAATGATTTTTGGCTTCATATATTTCAAGACTTCAAGTTGTTCATTTGCAGGAAGCCGGATGAGACCATCGAGATT
>JAIWHQ010000089.1:0-6124 GCA_048629575.1 Thermoplasmatota archaeon
AGATGTAGAAATCCCTGAACATTCCCATGATAGTCAATGGGAGATTGTAGTAGCTGGAAAAGTCGACTATTATGAAGGAGGAGTTAAACATACTTATACAAAAGGAGATAGATTTTATATCCCGAAGGGAACGAAACATTCAGCAAAAGTATATGCTGGTTATGCCTCTGTTGCGTTTTTTAATCAAAAAGAAAGGTATAAGAAAAAGGAATAGACAGAATACAATGATTGGAAATTAATCATATTAAATTTACTAGTAAACAAAATCAATCTATTAATTTGCTACAAATGTTTTCCACTGCATCTTTCACTAAGCTACTAACTCTCTAGTGAAAAACTAAAACACCCTTCCCATGTTATTCGCATCAATGACAATCTGTATCACTAATAATCAAAAATTCTTTTTAACTCGTACCCTATTTCTACCATGTGAAAAAAGATCTGGCTGATGAAGTCAAAGAGTTGAACAAACGTATAAGCGAACTAGAAAAAATGCTTTCTGTATTGATTAAACCTCTCCAAGATGTAAGAAAAACAACCAGTAATTATATGAGATTAACTGGACTTTTACTTGACCATGGTGGCCTCACTCCAGATCTTATACTTCCAGAAATCAAAGACCCAATATCAAAGGAAATCGTACGCGTACTGATGGATAGAAGCGAGCAGAACATCTCTCAGATCACAGAACTTATCAGAAGTAAACGAGGGACTGCATCTAGAAGAATTATCCGGGAAAAAATACAAGAATTAACTGAAAAAAACATCATCCAAAAGCATCAAAAAGGATCGTTATATGTATATAGCCTTGATGAGGAAGTGATCAAAAAGTGGTCACAAATGCTCGGTTTCAATATATGAAATGACCAACTTACCATGATTTGAAAATAATAATTGGAGGAATATGAAAATGAACAAACATGAAGAAAATTGGCATGGGCATGATAGAATGCCAGACCCAGAAAAAATTAAGGAAATATTAGATGTTGTGTCTGAAAAAATACCTGGACTGCTAAAAGAAATTAGTGGACTGCTCTATAGTCCGAAAAGTGCTAAACAGTATGCTGAGGCAGCAGCAATATTCTACAAAGAACTAAAAGGTGCAGGCATGACAAACGATCAAGCATTTGAACTTACAAGTCAATATTTATCGACGTTAAACATCGGGAAAATGATGGGTAAATTTGGATCAGGTAGACACGACTAAAACAACATCTGGGACAAACTATGACTAAAAAGGCAGAAGAGAAGGGGAATGCCAATTCTGAATTGTTTGGTATGATCCTTCCACTACTTCCAAATCTATTGTTAAAATCTGGATGGGCATTCTTACGCTTTAAAATGGATGCGAAAAGAGGAGGAAGTATATTTCAAAAAGAACTTATGAATCAGGGACTTGACAAAACCACCGCTGCAGAACTCACAGAAATATATCTTGAGGGAAGCAACTTGTTCCAATCACTAATAAATAGACATTAACCAGAATTATGAATACAAATGGTTTCTCCGACGTTCATTCTTTTTTAATGATGGGAAACCATATCAACAGATATATCGTAAGGTAAGAGAGTAACTTGTTTCAAAAGGCGGTTCAGAACAAATCATTACATATCAATTAAATTCAAGAGGATAGAACAATGAATAGTACAACATCTCAAAAAAATATATCTAATGGAACATCTGGGATAAAAGAAACAGAAGGAGTAAAAACATTACTTGGAGAGCCTAAAAAAGCTGTTTTAAAACTTGCAATTCCAATGATTATTGCAATGTCAGCAACAACAATTTATAATCTTGTTGATGCTCTTTGGGTTTCTGGATTTGGTGCAGATTTTTTTTCAGCAGCTGATGTTGCTGAGGTTGGTACAGTTGCACTTGCTGCAGTTGGTTTTGTGTTGCCTTTTTTTATGATGATTATGGCGATATCTACTGGACTAGGTGTTGGCGGTGGATCTGCCATTTCTAGAAGGATTGGTGCTAAAGATAAGGAGGGTGCTGACAATGTTGCAATACATACAATGATTATTACAATGCTTGTTGCAATTGTTTTTACACTTGCTCTTTTCTTTTTTGCAGATAGAATATTTGTTTCAATCGGTACTACTGAATCAGCAGGAATGGCAGTGTCTTATGGTAAAGTAATTTTTGCTGGTAGTTTTGTTATGTTTTTTACAAATGTTGCTTATGCGATTCTACGTAGTGAGGGTGATGCTAAACGTGCTATGTACGCTATGATGTTTGGTGCTGGTTTGAACATAGCTCTTGATCCAATATTTATCTACATATTTAAGATGGGTGTTACAGGTGCCGCATATGCAACTGTTTTATCTATGAGTATAACTTCTGCTGTGCTTGCTTATTGGTTGTTTTTCAGAAAAGATACTTATGTATCATTTAATTTTCGTGATTTCAACTTTAAAAAAGACATAATTAAAGACATTTTCAGAGTTGGTTTACCTGCATCTGTCCAACAACTATCTATGTCTATTACAATGCTTTTCATAATTATTGTTATCACAATTGTGGGTAATGGTGATAATGGAGTTGCAATTTATAATACTGGTTGGCGAATAGTAATGATTGCAGTGCTGCCACTTCTAGGTATTGCAACAGCAGTTATTTCAGTTGGTGGTACAGCATTTGGAGCGGAATCTTATGAAAAACTCAAAACAGTTTTTATGTATTCAATAAAAATTGGTCTTATCGCTGAAATAATAATAGCAGCTGCAATTTTTATCCTTGCACCGATGATAACTGCTGCTTTTACAACATCTGACCCTTCTATGGTAGAAGGTTTATTACAATTTCTAAGGATTACTTGTTTATTTTACCCTGGCGCTGCTCTGGGTATAATTTCATCATCTATATTTCAGAGTACTGGAAAAGGAACATATTCTCTTGTTGCAACGTTGCTTAGAACGGTTATTTTAACACCTATATTTGCCCTGTTGTTTGCAGTTACGTTTAATATGGGACTTGTAGGAATATGGTATGCACTTGTTGTTGCAAACCTAATTGGATCAATGGTATCATTTACATGGGCTAGATTGTATATAACAAGACTAACAAAAACAAAGATACGTTAGGAAATACTTATGAAAACACATCTATTTTGTAATCTTAATTAACACTGCACCATATGTTTCATTTTTTTCAGACATATGTGACATACTAGACATTAGATATTTACAAACATCATTTCTCTGATATCTTTAATAAAAGGTAGAAAAAATTAATACGTCCTTACAATATTAAGTTGAGTTAACTGCTGAGGATGTAACAGACAAAACCAGTAAATTGAGGATGAATGGCTTTAGGAAACTTTGTATTAGAAATTTGTACTATTTAAAAATTAACGATATGAAATCAGCCAGGAAAAAATTAAACAAGGATATCTAAAAAGGCAAATGGGAACATGAAACTAAACTTTAGTCTTTCATTAAAATTAACAGTAATGGTTGTGTTAGTATCAGCCATCGTTATTTTTTCTCTAACTTACATCAACATAGAAGAACAAGCCATTTCCCTAGAAAATGTTTATTCCGATAAAGCTGTAATTCTCTCTCAGGCCCTTGATACCACTATAGGGGATCACGATGAATTGACAGATAGGCAAAAATTACAGAACTATATTTTAAACTTTAGCAATCTGAATCCCGAAATTTTAAAAGTAAGCATTAATCTACCGGACGAAGAAGGATTGAAGGTTTTTGTTTCCACAGATATGGATTCTATAAACATCTCTTCAGGCCAATATAACAATTTTTCTTATGAGAATGATGCCGTAGTTAACATTCCAATTCATAGTGGGAACTCTCATACTATAACTGTTATTGCTCCCATCAATTTGTCTGGACAAATATATGGCACATATGAAATGCTTCTCTCCATGAATGCAAGTTATGCAGCATTTGACGTTAGAGCAAGAAATCTTGTTATGATTTCTGTGATTAGTCTTTTTATTTTAATTTTTAGTTTTTTATATCTGCTTAGAAAAATTATTGTTAAACCAGTTATTGTTTTTAGAGATGCTGCCAAAATTATTGGTGAGGGGAATCTAGATACAAAAATAAAAATTAAATCACAGGATGAATTAGGAGAACTTTCCAATGCATTTAACAAGATGACAAATGATTTGAAAAAATCAAGAAATAAAATCGAGGAATACAATAGGATTTTAGAAAATCTACTAGATCGGAAGGATGAATTTATTGGTCAGCTTGGTCATGATCTCAAGAACCCTTTACAGCCGCTAGTGGGTCTGCTCCCCATAATAATGGAAAAGGAGAAAGACCCGAAAATTAAGGAGCATTTAAATATACTTATTCACAACGTTGAATATATGAGGGATCTAATTATTAAAACCTTGCAACTTGCTAGACTTAGATCGTCTGATACCAAGTTTGACATGGAAAATTTAAATCTTATGCAAGAGGTTGACAATGTTCTTACATCCCAAAAATTATTTTTAAATGAAAATAATATAAATGCTAAAAATATGATTGATAAGAATATCTTTGTTGAGGCAGATAAGTTAAGAGCTGTAGAGTTGTTTAATAATCTTATCACCAATGCCGTCAAATACACACCAGAAGGAGGAGGCGAGCTTACAATTGACGCAAAAAAAGGGAAGGATTTTGTCACAATATCTATAAAAGACACGGGTATTGGTATGACAGAAGAACAACTTAGCAAAGTTTTTGATGAGTTTTATAAGGTTGACACATCAAGGTGTGAAATGGATTCCAGTGGCCTTGGTTTATCCATCTGCAAGCGCATTGTTGAAAAACACGGGGGACGGATTTGGGTTGAAAGTCCAGGAAAAGGAAAAGGTACAACTTTCTATTTTACCTTAAAATCAGCCGAAAAGATAAATAAGAACGTATGAGATATAGAAATAGGTGTGAAAGTTGGTAAAAACAATTATTATTGTAGATGATGATCCAGGTGTAAGATATACTGTTAAAGCGGGGATAGAAGCACTAGATGAAGATTACCAAATTATACCCGTAGAAAACGGCATGAAGTGCCTTGAACTTTTGGGAAATAATCAGATTCCGGATCTTATCTTATTGGATGTTATGATGCCTGAGATGACAGGGTGGGAAACTTACGATAGAATAAAAGAAAATGAATCATGGAGAAAAATACCTATAGTTTTTCTAACTGCAAGAACGGACAGAATCGCCAAAGATGCGGGAGATTTTTTAGCTGAAGACTATATCGAGAAACCTGCTAAAATCCCAGAGCTTAAACAAAGACTGGATAATATCTTAAAGAAATGATTAAGTTGTCACTCTTGATGAGTAAAATATTGGAAAACATTGAATTGAAGATTAGGTTTTAGGGATAATAAATATAGAATGAAAGCCAATTTAGGGCTTTCTATAGGGAGTTATTTACTGATTTTTATCAATTTTTCTATCTAAACTTTCTTGATAATCTTTTCTTTGAGCCTTTTATACCATCTTCCTCATCAAGGTAGATATATCTAGCTTTGAAAAGAACGACAAACAGCATTGTTGAGGATGATGCAATAATCCCCATGTTCAATATCCAAGGTACTTCTGGTGCCTCTTCAACATAAGACGCAGAAGATTCAATAAGCTCACTACCAACTACAGCAAATGTCGATAATCCTGGTGTTTCTGCTTCGTAATATACATAAGTATCATTTTCACCGAGATATGTTGTTGTTAGGTTTTGCCATTCAGTATCATGATATCTCACTAGTAGTATTGTTTTTTTATCAATATTATTTTCATTTATCCATGACCATTTTACCTCGAATATGAACCTCATTGATTCAAGTCCGTCCTCCTCTATGTACACATCATCTGCAGTAAGTTTTATATCTAAATATGCATAAACGGAGTTGTTTTTGATTGGTATTTCAATTATTTCTTCTGGCTTATATTTGAGTTTGGCTACTGTCAATTTCACCTTTTTTAGATCTATTGAAGGAGTAAAAGATACACTATACACATCTGTCTCCTTGTAATTTTCTGAAATGACTTCTGTTTTTTTGCCTTTTGAAATATTGCCTAATACTGTTTCAATTTTAATTTTAATGTTATCCTTTGCCTCATTCTCTGCTTCAACAACAGGGTCTTCAACAACAGGG
>JAIWHQ010000090.1:0-6116 GCA_048629575.1 Thermoplasmatota archaeon
CTTTGTTAATCTAGAAGGTGAGGTTATTTATGTGAATCCATCTTTTCTCAATATGTGGGAATATGATTCTGAAAATAGAATTCTTGGAAAACCCGCAGTAGATTTATGGCAGATGAAAGGGCAGTATATAGAAATAATGGATGCGTTAAAAAATGAAGGCGGATGGGTAGGTGAACTTACTGCCAAGAGAGGGGATGGATCATTGTTTATCGTCCAGATATCAGCAAGCATGGTCAAGGATGAAGAGAACAATCCTATTTGTATGATGGCTTCGTTTATGGATGTTACTGATAGAAAACGAATGGAGCGGAATCTTACGAAATTCAAGACAATTACTGACAGGGCAGACTATGGTTCTATAACATATGATATTAAAGGCAATATTTTCTATACAAATGAATCTTTTGCGCGTATGCATGGATATTCAATGGAAGAGGTTATTGGAAAAAATCGATCTACCTTCTACAACGAAAACCAAGTTGAACGTGTAGAACAATTAAATGATCAGATTAGGCGATCTGGTAGCTTTGTTGCCGAAGAGATATGGCATAAACGAAAAGATGGCACAGTTTTTCCTGTGTTGATGACGTCTACGTTGATAAAAGATGAAAAAAAGAAGCTTTCTTTCTTGGCTGCAACAGTAGTTGATATAACTGATATTAAAAATGCAGAAAAAAAGCTTCGGAGTACCGCAAATAAACTTAGGAATCTAAATGGTGAGTTAAACCTTGCAAAGGAAGAGCTCTCAGTATTAAACAAAAATCTTGAGGAAAAAGTCAAAGAGAGAACCGTTGAAATAGAACGATTACTTAAACAAAAAGATGAGTTTATCGGGCAGCTCGGTCACGATTTAAAAACACCTTTGACACCAATGATGACGTTACTTCCCCTTCTTAGGACGAAAATGAAAGATGCAAAATCAATGGAGATGTTGGATGCAGTTATTCGCAATGTACACTTCATGAAAGATCTTGTTATTGAAACCATTGATCTTACGGGAATTAATTCAACCAATATGGAGTTCTCCATCGAAGATATAGATCTTTTATCAGAGGTTAATAACATTATCAAAAATAATCAACTTCTTCTCGAGGATAACAATTTCAAAGTAGATAACAAGATTAATGAAAAGATCATTATTGAGGCTGATAAATTAAGATTTGAGGAGATTTTTAACAATCTTATTTCAAACGCCATTAAATATACTCCAGAAAGTGGTAGTACACTCACTATAGATGCAAAAAAAGGTAAGGATTTTGTAACCATTTCTATGAGTGATACGGGAATTGGTATGACTGAGGAGCAACTTAGTCATATTTTTGATGAATTTTACAAAGCTGATGAATCTAGACATGATTTGTATAGCCATGGTCTTGGACTCTCCATATGTAAAAATATTGTTGAAAAACATGGCGGTAAGATATGGGCAGAAAGTCCAGGGAAGGAGAAAGGAAGTACGTTTTACTTCACGTTTAAATGTGGTGGAGAGAAATAGTTAAAAAGATGTTTATAATAGTAGTTGGTGAAAAAATGATAAAAAAGATTATGATAGTGGATGACAATCCGGATATACTTCTTTCTATCAAAAATGGATTGGAAGATTCTGCGGAGTATAAAGTCATAGGTGCGGAAAGTGGTGAAAAGTGCCTTGAAATCTTGGAAACTGAGATGCCCGATCTCATCCTACTAGATATTATGATGCCAGAGATGAGCGGCTGGGAAACTTACGATAGAATAAAAGAAAATGAGGCATGGAGAAAAATACCCCTAGTTTTTCTAACAGCAAGGACTGATAAAATAGCTAGAGATGCTGGTGACTTTTTAGGTGAGGATTATATTGAAAAACCCTTTGAAATCGATAATATCATGGAGAGAATTGACAAGATATTAGGTAGATGAAAATGTCCGACTCTAAAAATTCTGACGTTCTTAGGGGTGCATTACAATCGCTTTGTACTGTAGCAGGTAGGAGATCCAGTGAAAAATTCGCGAATAATGTTATGAGTGCCATAATCAAAACACTCGAACGAAAATATGTTTTTCTAAAGTATGTTAAAATCGAGGCAAAAAGCTCTACGGATTTTATTGTTGTTTCTCCTAAAATAAATTCTTTTGAACTATCTGAGGTATGTAAAGCTGTTGGAGCTGTTATCAGAGTGGTGCAATTGGATCTTAAAGATGCGGCGGGCCTGTTTTTCATAAAAGAGTTTGAAAGATATGCCGGAGAAGAGGCTATTTCGACAATTATACATAATGGTGTAGATCTAGATATCATGCAACTGGAACAACAGCATTTTCATAGTAGGCGGGAAAAGGAAAAATATTCTGATGATGATGTGAGCTTGTTGGGCTATACCTGGGGCGATGTCACGTCTTGGAAATACGACGATAGAAACAAGGTCTGTGTTCTTTATACTAAAAATGGTAACGTATTAGACAAGCTAAATTTGGATGTAATCATAAAGAATCATGTTACTAAATTAACAAAAATTGATGAGGAGGAAGAGTTTCAAGAAGGCACAAAAGAAAAGATAGAACTTAACGAAAAAGAACTTAAGCTTTTGAAAATGATGCATTCACAAGATATCGACGTTGAGATGGCTGTGGCATTAATTCACGTGTCCCGTGAGGAATTAGATCAGATGATACGTAAGTTAACAAGAATTGAAATGTTAAAGCACACTGATTTTGATGTTATAACCCTGACTGATGAAGGTATAAATTATCTGTTAGAAAACGAGGGTATGAAACAGGTTGATAAGAACGCCCTTGCAAAACCTGTTTAATCTATAATTTAGTCCTCAATAACCTTCTCTAGTTTAATGTTTGGTCCAATGCCTTTTCTAAGTCTGGATTTACCAATGATGCATGGTTGGCGCTTCAGTAAAGATTAACACCTATGAAAATCGGGAGTTATTTTGATAACTTGCCCTGTTTTCAAATGAAAGAAAGTTGAATGTAAGGTTTTTTAAAAGAGAAAGAGTTACAAAATTGTGGACTGGTGAGAATGAAATACAGAGATATTATAACCTTGTTTGTATCAATTTTTTTCATTTTATCGCTTGCATATAGCCTTGGTGTAGATAACTCAGTTTGGTTTTTACCTGTGATATTATTTATTACTCTGGCAATTGTGATATATAAGTTGTGGTTATGATAAGGCTCTCACCTATTATTGCTATTCCATTTTATCTAATTTTATCTAATATTGGTGTGAGGTTTGTCTCCACTAAAAAACAATGGATGGTTTTGACGCAGTTTTGTAAAAATCTTAAGTTGATTGTGAAACAAAAAATAAGATAAATTGGGATATTGTTTAGAGTTGTTGTTAGTGGTTTGTGAACAATGCTCTAACGTTCAAATTGTGTATAGTCATGTCCCATATTTTCATAGATATTACATCCCATAAATTAGTATTAACAACGCTTACAATCTTGCCAATGATCTGACTTCCATAAATGTGTTTGTCAGTTAGGTTGCCATTGTCATCTATGATGTGGTATCTTTTTACAGAACTTATGCCGTTTATATTGCGGATTCTATTACAGGCTATTTCTCCGTCGTCTTTACAATATAGTATGACATCTCCCACCTGTATGTTAAAATCAGGGTGAGATGATTTTTGAAGAAGTATGTAATCTTCCTCTTTGATATCTGGCTCCATTGAATATCCGCCACTTTGAAGATAGAGATAAAAATCTGGATTTTCAAATGAATCTAGAAATGTATCTGTACTGATTAGCTGAGTCACTGTTATAAACGGAAGATTAACAAGAGAAATGAAAACACAAAGATTAAACACGTTCTTTACAATTTCTTTCATTTCTTTCCACCTCTTATATGATATGGTGTATCGTGGTAACATTTGCCATGAATATTATTTAAAGCCTTCCCGTCTAAATGACAATATGTAAAAATGGCAGGATTTGCGCTAAGTGAGGAGTGGCATGATAAAGAAACGATTAGGAGATAATATGTTAGAAAAGTACTTTACACACGTCTTTTAGCTAGAAAGTTCTTTGTTATGTAATAAAATATATGGTGTTGGACATAAATCTTTTCAGCATCACTAAAAGAGATTTGTCTGGGAAATCATGGGTGAAAATCTTTTTGTCAATCACTATACTCTCAGAAAAGCTAGAAACTATTCAATGGAATAATCGTAATAAATTTTCGGTATCTCTTTTAAAAATAGCGATGCATATCAATTCTCATAAAGCAAACAAATAGTATATATTGTTAATTTTTTGATTTGAATAATGATGGAGGCGGTTCCTGTCTTTATATTTCTCTTCCTCTTCTGTTTACTTCAAACATCGTTGTAATCTGACGTTCTTCTACCTGAGCCATGTCTCCGTCCTCGTATTTTACCACTAGCCATCTACTTGGTCTAGGATATGTTCTTACAACTATTGCTTTTTTTATAGGTATATCTGGATCGACAGCATCTTTTACAAAAACTTCTATCCCTCTACGGATGCCTCTATTTTCTAACATTTTGATCCCATCTATTTGTATGTAATATTTGAATTACGAATATAAAGATTTAGGCGCAGGACACGTGATGGGGAGGTTTAAATATGGTGTGGGATATTTGGAAAGGATGAAGGTGGAATTGATGAAATCAAAAGTTTTTCTATTGGTGTTGGCGTGCATCTTATTTACTGGTTTTTTTTCAGGAAATGTATTTGAGACATGCACTGCTGAAGATGAGTTTTATAAAATTTCCATGGATGCATCATCTGAATTCGTTAAAACCACGGAAATTGGCGGCGACACTTGGGTTTTTTTTAATATTAGTATTACTTTGTATAACTCGGGTAATATAGAATCTGATAATATAACGGTTAAACTTCAAGATGAGGATTCCAACTACACTCGAGAAGATTCTGTTATGCCTGGAGAAACTAAGACGTTTATTTTTATTGAGCATCCGTTGTTGGGTTTAGGTGAGCATAAACTAGGTGTCAGCTATTTTCCAACTGATTTATCTATTCCAATGAATGACGATAATTCTGGTTATACAACGCTTGCTGTTGAATATGGGGATGGTGACGGTGATAGCTCTACGCCAGGATTTGAAATTATTTCTCTTATATGCATAGTAGCTCTTATCGTTTTAGTAAGAAAAAGAAAGAATATATAGAGATTTAGCCCGATGTTATTCAATCACCTCATAGCTGAGAACACGGACGTTAACATGATCAAAATCAGCCACGTTTTCCCCATGATATAAGAATATATCTGGTGATATTTCTGTATACTCTGCTGGAAAATTTTTTATTCCATATGGTTTGTCATAAATAACATTATCATTTTTGTCGCAGAATTCTACCACATACTCTACATTGATATCTTCATCCAAGAGGTTTTTGAAATACAAAGTAACCTCTACTCGGGTAATTATTTCCTTATCTTCAGTTATGTCTAAAGAGCCATTTACGAGTTCTAATATGTCTGAATCGAAAGATATATTTTCAAAGGTTTTTTCTATCGATGTTGCTTCTTCCTGACACCCACTAAAAGCAATTGTCACTAATATTATGCCCACTCCCAAAAACACTAATTTTTTTTCCATATAATATACCCCACCTCATTATTTTCGATGTTTCCTATATTGTATACAACCTATATACATTTTTGTTTTATCGTGTTTATGGCTATTTTATGGCATGCACTAAAGAATGGAGATGCGCCTCAATATTTTTTCCTGAGAGAACATTCAATTGACATTTTGAAAAACTATTTCTGGTTAGTATCCTTCAAAACCTTGTCAATCCTGCTCATTAAATCTTTTGTGTCAAAAGGTTTTTCGATGAAATCATTGCCTAAAAATCCACCTGCATTTACGGCGATTTTATCTGTTCTGGCAGCCAGGAAAATAATCGGAATTTTTTCCCACGTGGCATTATCTTTCAATTTATCAAAAACAGGATGTCTAACTATGTTTCCTGAAAAAAGCAGTCTAGTTTGTATTCCATATTCTTCTAGCTTCTTTACTATTTCAAGCCTTTCTATTTTAGATTCATCTCTGAGAGTAATTAAAAAGCCAAACCAACTTGGATTTGAATTTATTTGCGCTTTGGGGAGTATAATCAAATCCTCAAATTCTTTCA
>JAIWHQ010000091.1:0-5984 GCA_048629575.1 Thermoplasmatota archaeon
AATAGAACTAAAGTTTCTTGCAATACTAATAATTATTTATTCTATAATATTTACGCTTGCTTCAAATTTTAAACTAAAAGAAGGAAGATTATATATCCATGAAAATTGGATATTAGCACCATTCTTAATTTTATCAATTGCATTTGTGATATATGGTGTTTTAAAGCTTGCAGGATTGGTTATAATATAAGAGTAAATGATTAGAAAGAATAATAAAAATTTTTATTTTACCATAGCACAAACATGATAAATATGATACATATTACCTCATATCTATCACGTTTGTATAGGACGGAACAAAAAAATGAATGAACTAATAAAAAGAGATGCGGAAAAAGGCGAACTTCCATATCTAGATGGAGTTCAAACTATCCATAACAAACACATGGAACTACTCACTGATTTAATGCAACATCCAACACTTAGAACAGACATTCCAGATATAACAGAAAGAAAAGATATTCTTCTAAACAGCAAACTATTACATACTGAATTAGAGCCTCCTTTTAAAAAACCAAGAGAAACATCTGAAGAAAAAATAGATTAAATCGTCATACCATAGATCAAACTTGGGAAAAAACAGCACATAGCTATTTACAAACTAAGAGAGTTTACAATTCTTTTTTCTAAATCATTTAATGTTTTCGAATAGTATTTCTCGTATTCAAAATTAAAATCATACATAATATCTTTTAAAATAAGCGGAGCTGCAGGAGCTATTCCAAAATCAACTTTTTTATCTGGATTATTTAACGCTTCAATAATTTGTTCTTCTTCAAGTTTTCCCATTCCAACTTTTTCCATTGCAGAAATAATTCTTCTGATTTGATGCCAAAGAAAAGTTTGTGCATAAAAATCAATAACAAAAAAATCATTATTTTCTGTTACAATAATATTATCAATGATTCTGCGGGGATCTTTAAATTCTTCTACGCGTGCGAAATTACTAAAATTATGTTCTCCCGTAAAAGCTGCTGCTGCAGACAGTATTTTATCTATTTCAAAACTTGTTTTTTTCAGATAATACCTATATACCCTAAGCTTTGCATGTCGGGGGTAAAAATCAGGTTCAACACAGGTAAATCCATACAATATAATATCTGTTACATCACAAGCAAGCTTTTGGAAAACACGTTCTTTAGAAGAATCTGTGTTAAACGCAATAACATTACCAAGTGCAGAAACACCTTTATCTGTTCTACTAGCTGACCTAAAATGTGATTCTTTTGGGTCTTTGATAAAACCATTTTCTACAAGTATATTTAGTATATCCTCTTCAACTGTTTTTAACCTTGGTTGACGTGCAAAGCCATAAAACTTTCTGCCATCATAGGCAAATTTTACTGCAATACGCATAATAGCTAGATGATCAATTATTTACATAAAGAAGTTCTGATTAATAAAAATAAATATCACTTAAAAATAAAATAAAAAAAGGAAAAAAGTGTTGAGTTTATGCGTGTTTCTCAGCAATATCGCCAACTATAGGTAGTTTGAATTTCTGCCCTTGGTAGGCTTTAAACACAAGGATAATCCAGAGTATACCTGTAAGTGCCCAAATCCCCCATGATGCCCATACAAGTGCTGGAATACCAGGATCATAGGATCCAATACCGTACCAACCGCCACCATAACTCCATTTTGGTGCTCCTACCCAGCCAAGGATCCAGGCAATGATAGTTAGTGGTATGAAAGTCAAAATTGATTGCATTGCATGAAACCGGACAGTTTTGTTTTCTTTCTCCATAAAATAGAAAATTAATCCTGTAAGCCACGTCAGTACATAACAGAGAGCACTAGCTACATTTTCTTCCAGATTCATAGTTGATTTTTCTTTTGCCATAAAATTTTACCTCCTCAATAATACCCACTAATTATATTTATACTATTTATCAATTGTGTTTTTTTCAGGCAGTAAAAAAATCTGATCTTCCAGTTTTACTACGTCAATTGTTTTATTATCGAAAGAAACACTCCTTGGTTTTCTTACATCAAATGTCTTATAACTATTAGGATCCATCACCTGCACTTCATCTTTTGACTGGCTTACAAGAATCATTTCTTTAACGAGTTCAGATCCTCCAAATATACTTGCTTTTTGAAGATCTTTTCCATCAAACACCCGCTCAGACCAAGTTTTAAGTTCTAAAACATGAACCTTGTTTTTACTTATTGAAGATATGTAGTAAAACGAATTATCATACAAGATGAAATCACCCTTACGATAGGCAGGAAGTCGTACAAGATATGTCATTCGATATATCTGTCTACTATCTTTCATACCCATATTTGTTGATGACTGCTTGATTTCTCCACCATAAGCCTCTTGGATTTTTTTTGCAATACTATAAGCAGATCCTTTTTCACTAAGATAAAAATCGATACCTCCTCGTTCTTCAGCAGTATCAGTAATAAATAATCTCCTATTGCCTTTTGCTCGAAAGTTTTCGACAAGATCTTCAACATTTTCTCTAATTGCTTGAAGTTCTTTCTGTGTTGGCGTTCGCTTCTCAGCTCTCAGCTGAAGAACAGCTTCATAATATCCACCAAATTGTTTAGAGCAGACGTCACAATTCGTTTTTCTTATACGAACAGTAAGACTGTGTTGTTCTGTAACTTTTTGATCTTCTAAAAAACCAGAAAACTCTACATTACACGCAATATTTTTTTTCTTTTCATCATATTCTGTTTTTATTTGTACTTTTTTTAATTCCTTACTTATCTGAAAAGCATCTTGGATATGACGTTTGATTGCTTTATCTAAAGATTCAGAAAACCAGGTATTCTTATATTTATATGAAGAACATGAAGTACATGCAAGTATATCAATAACTTCTGGCCCCTTTGTAAAACTAGTATGTTTGAGATAGCACCTAATGCATACTCCATCTTTGAATATTTCTTCTTTTCCACATTCTACACAAAACATGACCCTGCTCCGTTGCATCAACTTTTTTGGGTGAGATACACACCATATATTATTAATATAGCGCCTAAAAGAAAGAAAACAGTAATACTTTCTCCTATAAAAAACGACATAATTATCGTAAATAAAGGAATCAGGTTGAGAAACACCGCAGCCTTACTCGCCTCAGTTTTTTTAAGGGCATAATACCAGCCGATATATCCAAACACAGTACAAACAAGCGCAAGATACAGCACTGAAAGCCAGCCGTTAATAGATGTCTGTTGGATAGTTGGAATAATATCTGAAATGACAAAAGGCAGGTAGAAAAGTGACCCCAGGGCAAATGCATAGGCTGTGACGGTAAACATATCATATGTTTTGAGGAGTCGTTTGCCAACAATTGAATAGATTGCCCAACAAAATGCAGAGAGTAAAATGAGAATGCAACCAAGAAGGAATATGTTTTCAAGCAGAAAAGTTTCTTTGGGTGCATTAAAAAAAATGATCACAATTACTCCTAGAAATGAAAGAGAAACTCCTGAAATCTTCTTTCTTCCAAATGTTTCTTTTAAAAATAATGCAGAGAGAATTGCAATAAAAATGACATTTGTATTGATGAGAACAGCGGCAGTAGAAGCATTTGTAATATCTATTCCAATAAATTGAAAAAGATAAAGTAGTGTTACTCCAGTCAGTCCAAGAATCGATAGAGAGGGTAGTTCTTTTCTTGGAATTGAAATACCTTTTCCTCTGATCAGAAGAATGAGAAACATAATAGGAGTTGCAACAAGAAATCTTAGAAAACCTAGAGATACTGGATCGATTTCTTCAGTTATTATTTGAACGACAATAAATGAACCTGCCCATACAAGAGAAACAAGAACAAGTATGAATGATACGAGCAGTTTATTATTCATAAGCAGGGTAAATAGTAATTTCGTTAATAATAGATATCATGTTTTTTTGTTCAAATAACTCAACTATTCTTTTTGGGTAATAACTGTAAAGAACGTGGGTAACAGTTGTACAACAACTCCTTTTAAACATAACCGACAAAACAGTAATTGAGGTGTATGAAAAAATGATGATCGTAGGACAAATATCAACCCCTGAAGAGGCAAAGGAGATAGAGTTTATCGCAAAATCACTTGTTATTGGAAACCGAGCACGAGCACTTGCTCTCAAACTTAAAGAGGCGTAAATTATGAATAATAAGAAAAACAAAAAGAGTAAGAAGATGGTGCCAAATGATATCCCAATAATCTGGGTAAATATCATATAAAACACCGATTATCGTTTTATCTACTAATAACTTATAAGACTTTTTTATCTCTATTGATTAATTTTATAATATTTTTTTGCTTTCTTTTGTATTCTTTTTTGTGAAACTTTTCTTATTTATCGGGATATTCTAGGATATTATCACCAAGAATAAAAAGACAAAACCATCAACAGTTTTTGATGCAAAAACATCCTTTATACTTGCTTCAACAGTAATTTGAATATTGCCAAATCCTAGGATCAAATCTGAAGAAATCGTTGCCTGACTACCTGTTTCAATATATGGAATTTTACCGATTTTTTCTTTTCCAAAAAGAATCAAACCCCCATCAACAGTTATCTTTGTATCCACCCCAACTGCATCTGCCCCAGAATTCTTTACAACTGCATTTACTTTCAAGCCACCCGTGATTTCTCCAATTTCAAGAAGAGGAGGATCAACGATATTTACCGCAATAGGATCTGACCAATTACTTTCCGCTCCTGGAGCATCTTTTGCTTTTACCCTTACATAATATTGCCCTATTTCATCCCACATTTTAGATGCAAATGCCTCCTCTCCAGGATCATATGGTCCAAGCCAGTCGCTATAGGCCTCGTCACCCCAGTCCCACATATAGTAGATTTCATCTCCTTCAGGGTCATTTGTCGTTGTATTGTAGACATATTCATTATTTACTACTCCATCTCTTGGTCCATCAGGTTTTTCAGGAACATCTGGCGCAACATTGCTTATATTAAGAGATATAAAAGCACCAATACCTTCTGGATAATCTCCATATTGGGGCGTTTCTGGTTGGACATCATTTATAAAAGCATATTCAAATGCTTCATCCATTGTTATAATACCATCTTGATTATAATCTGCATCAACAGGGTTTCCATATGCATCTTCTCCTTTAACTGCTGCGGTCCAATGAAATACATATTCATCATATTCATAATCTGGACCCATAGCCCATGAATATTCATCATGACGACATGCAGAAGATGCAACAACAGGACCATCAGGAACTACAACGTTATCTAAAAAACCTCCGGAAAAACATGGTTCAAATGTACAAATAACCTCACAACCAGGCAATGCATCTAATAATGACGCGAAATGATAATCTGTTAATTCCTCTGCATTCCAAAGGTTAAATAATGTATCCCAACCACTAACACTACTTCCATGATCTGTTACAAAAACAAACAGCTTATCTCCAGGATTCAGATCGTTTGAAAGATTTGAAAAAACCAAATCTACATTAGATAAAACACAGGAATACATAATATCATCATCACCATCTCCATCCAAATCAGGATCGGAATTCAATCCATTACTTTGATCTGGAGCGGGATAGTGCTGCAGCAAACATATTCAACGGAGATTCTCTTGATCCTGAAGAACTGATTAAAGCCCTTGAATTCATCTCAAAAAACAGAATCAACATGCACTCTGATCTGATTATTCTGGATGAAATACAAGCTTCTCCAAGAGCTCTTACTTCCTTGAAATATTTTGCGCAGGATATGCCGACAGCATACATCGCCGCCACTGGAAGCCTACTTGGTGTAAGTCTGGGAAAAGGTTCTTTCCCTGTTGGCAAGGTAAGTATTCTTGATGTTAACCCCATGAGTTTCACCGAGTTCTTAATGGGTATTAACGAGAATGAAGCTTCCGATGTTCTGATAAACCTTGACTTTGAAAAACCCCTTGAAGAAGTCTACCACAACCGATTGTGGAATTTGTTTGCTGAATATCTTACAATTGGAGGCATGCCCGAAGCGGTAAACTGTTACAGTAATCTCA
>JAIWHQ010000092.1:0-5827 GCA_048629575.1 Thermoplasmatota archaeon
GCCTTTATGGGGCTATCTTCAGGGTTATAATCCAATTGTTGCACCATTTACCGATTCGTATATAATAACAGGTCCTCTGAGCATTATTCCTACGAATGTTTTTTGGATTATTGTCAACGCAGTATATTGGATTTTCTGGCTTAATCTGGCTGTTGCCTTGTTTAATGTTCTGCCTATGATTCCACTTGATGGAGGATTCTTATTTAATGATGCGCTACACTCGCTTGTAAAACGGGTTAAAAAAGGAATCTCAGAACAACAACGAGAAAAAATAGTGAAAAACATTTCTCTAATACTTTCATTGTCAGTTCTACTTCTGATTATATTTCCCTGGCTAATAAAATATATATAAAAAATTATTGTACTAACTCAGCACCTTTCTCTATCTTTATGCTGCAAGATGTTGAGAGTTTCATACCTGCTTTTCGTAATGCTGCTTTTGCATCTCTGAAGAATTGTTTATGTGTATCAACAGTCATAACGATTTGATTTGGTTTTAATCGTGCACAGGTACTCACGTTTTTTCCATATGAAGATCGCATTCCTTGAGAAACTCTATCCGCTCCAGCTCCTGTTGCTTGTTTGTTTTCACGAAGGACAACATGAGGAAACACTCGTATGACAAGCCTGTAGTTTGTTGTTCCAGCGGCTTTTTCTAAAGTTCTGTTTGCAGAAATACGAGCTGCTTCAAGTGAATTATGTCGCAGTTGACATTTTTCATTTGCAAGAAGTGATACTTGAATAGGAAACTTTCCTGTTCTGTTACCCATATCAAATTGTGCAATACGTGAGGCAGGTATTCCGCCCATGTATTCTTTTCTTGTCGTCGCTTGACCTCTGATGTATCGATACATGCTTCCTGGTTTTCGTGCCATTATTTCACCTAGAGCTACTCTTGATAGAAAGACCGAAAGGGATATGGTATTTATAACCCTTTTTACTGAAAAAAACTACGATCTAGAGTTAAAACATATCTATAAAAATCTACTTTTTCATAACTGCAGTCAACATGGAGCAAAACATCTGCCTATATGATTGTCTGTTATCATCCCCGCATACTGCATAGTAATATCGCCAGTCTCTACCTTCTTCGTTCCATTCTTTTTTCATAGCAGGATAAATGTAGAATAATAAAAGTAGAAATATAGCTAGAGAAAATAATCCTGCTAACATTTCAACTATAAACCATGACATGTTCTCTCCTCATACCACCAGTTTTTTTTAATCCCAAATCCTCTTTTTCTCATATCATTTGTTTCTTTAAAAAGATATGTACTCTATTTTTTGTTCCTGAAGAAGTAATGATTTGGAGGCGGTGGGGAAAAGAATTTTTTGGAGGAGAAAAAATGAAGATAATCTTTTGGAAAGAATGAACTCTCCCCACCACACAAAAATATAGAGTCAAATAGTTTTATTGTTTATGGTACAAGTTTTTTATTAATATTTAACTTTCACATGTCATTCAGGGATCTTCGTTTTATCTCTCTACGTTCCAGATTTGTGGTCTCCATCGAGTCGATAGCATTGTTGCAACCACAGCGATAAATAGTACGGATCCAAATCCTAAAAGGGCTTCAGTTCTCCAAGAAGTAGTACTTTCCCACCAGATTCCAAGAATCAGAAATCCAACTCCTCCGATAATACTCATCAGTTTCTCTCTTTTGTTCAATGTAATGTTCCTCCCCGGAAAAATCAGCGCCGTAACAACTCTTTGTTTAAAAAGACATATGGTTTTATTTTTGTAGAGTTACAAATAACGTTTTTTGTCGTTTTTTATCGACCATAACCTTTAAAACATAGATTAGATTGCCTATTTTGAAACGATAAGAAGTAGGGAACAACAATGAAAGATAAAATAGTGATGCCTGGAGATCAATTGTCAACTTCCGAAGAATTGTTACCAGGTGAAGGAACATTTGAAGAAGATGGCATTATCCGAGCAGCAAGAGCTGGAAAATATGTTGTTGATGAGAAATATAGAAAAGCAAAAGTAAAACCAGTAACAAGCGTCCCAGTCGTCTTGAAAAAAGGCGATATTGTCATTGCACAGGTAGCTATGGTAAAATTATCAATGGTCATTGCAAACGTTATTCATGTGATAGGAAAAAACAGATCAGTTTCTGGTGACACTAATGGGACAATTCATGTGAAAGAAATTGCAAATGGATATGTTAAAGATGCTGCCTCAGAATATAAAGCAGGAGATTTCATCCGTGCAAAGGTCATACAAGTAAAACCAAGTATCCAACTAGCAACAAAAGATAGAGATCTTGGTGCGATTAAAGCATTATGTGTAAAATGCAGACATTCCTTAATTAAGAAGGGAGATATGCTTGAATGTGAACATTGTGGTAATAAAGAAAGAAGAAGAATCGCAATGGATTACGACGCTCTTGATTTAGGAAAAATGTAAAGAGGGAGTTTTATGAAGTTGAAAACAATTAAAAAGACAAAAACTGAACTTGAAATTGAAATTATTGATGAGAATGAAACCGTTCTTAATCCAATTACTCATATCCTTTCAGAAAATGAGGATGTTGAATATGCAACTTGTATGACGGATAATCCTCTTGCAAATAAAAGACGTTTATTTATTCGAATGAAGAAAGGATCTCCTGATGATGCACTTAAAAAAGCTGTGAAATATTTAGATGATGAAATCAAAAAGTTTGGGAAGAACTTTGAGACAAGTAAGAGTAAAAAATAGATGAAATCTTCAGATTTTGAAAAAAATATTGGCATTGAGACATTTTTTACCGATCATGTAGGTATTGGCGGGAAGCTTCGTACGAGCTCTGAGGATTTTATCGTTAACGAGATTTTTCTTTACCCAAAAAAGGTGGAGAATGGTTGTTTTACTATCGCTGAGGTGTCGTCTAAAAATTGGGAGACCCATAGGCTTGTAAGAGAACTTTCAAAGAGGTTGAAAATCTCTCAGAAAAGAATTTGTTTTGCGGGTACTAAGGATAAAAGAGCGTGTAGTACTCAACTTATGTCTTTTAATAATGTTTTAGAGGATGAGTTATCCAGCATTAAAATCAAAGATGTCGCTCTAAAAGGTATGTATCGTTCGGATAAACCTATACGACTTGGGAGTTTACTGGGGAACAGGTTTGAAATAACAGTAAGAAACATCGAAAAAACCATTCGGTCAGAGCAGATAGATATGATTGCTTCATATTTGGAGAGACACGGCGGGTTTCCTAATTTCTATGGAGTGCAACGGTTTGGCGTTATCCGACCTATTACCCATATCGTAGGAAAACATATTATTCATGGAGATTTTGAATCAGCTGTGATGGATTATATCGCAAACCCTATCGAAGGAGAAGACGAGGAAACATATAGGTTAAGAGAGGATCTTCATCGTTCGCGTGATTTTTCAAAAGCATTACAGTTATATCCTGATGTTCTTAATTTTGAAAAAGCAATGTTGAATAGACTTGTTGTTGCCCCAGATGATTTTGTTGGTGCATTACAGGAGTTGCCTAAGAATCTTTTATTGATGTTTGTCAATGCGTATCAATCTTTTTTGTTTAATAAAATGCTTAGTGAACGTATCCAAAAAAATATTCCTTTAAACGAGGCAGTGATAGGTGATATTGTTGCTCCTTTGAGAAAAAATGCTATCGATGATCAATATATCATGGTGACTAAGGTAAATATTGAAAAAGTAAATAAACAGATTATAAAAAATAAAGCAGTTGTCACCGGTCTTCTTTTGGGATGTGATTCTGTCTTTTCAAAAGGGGAGATAGGAGAGATTGAGCAGACAGTAATTGAACGGGAAAAAATTGATTACCGGGATTTTATCATTCCAAAGGTTCCTTTTCTTTCATCAAGGGGCACTAGAAGATCTGTTTTGGGAAGGATAAACAAAATAGATTGGAAGTTACATAAGGATATGTTACAGAGTGATAAGCAGGCAGTAACGTTAAAGTTTGAACTGCAAAAAGGTTGTTATGCAACCTCTCTTTTGAGAGAGTTTATGAAATCAGAGAATGCAAGGGATTACTAAAAGGAAAGATAGCAAACAAAAAATATTATTACTGCAGCTTTATATATTAGTACTCCTATTATACATTAAAGGGGTCAAACACCATGAAAAAGATGGCTATCGTGTTGATCGCAGTATTTCTTATAACTGTTCCACAGGTATTTGCAGAAAATCAGATCTTACCTGCAAGTACCAACTTGCCGCCAAGATTTAGCTGGCGAGATATAGATGGAGTAGATTACACAACACCTGTAAAAGATCAAAGCCCAGCTCCAACTTGTGAAACATATGCACTGTGTGCTGTTCTTGAAACAATTATGCAATATCAGGAGGGAGAACTCTTTGAACCTGATCTTTCTGAAACGCATCTCTATTTTTATGCAGGAGGAACCTATGAAGCAGGTGGCGTAAATCTCCTAGATGCTGCTGATTATCTTATAGAATATGGTGTTCCCGACGAAGGATGTTACCCGGATCCGCATCGACCGTATGATTATCCATTTGAAAGCTTACCCGGTTGGGAGAACAGAACGGTGAAAATCGCGGAATGGGGATGTATTGAAAAAGATTACGAAGCCATAAAACAGGGATTGATAGATCATGGTCCTCTTGTCATCTGTATATCAGTATACTCCAATTTTTTGTCATATAAAGGAGGAATATACGACACAATTGAAGGAGAACGAGAAGGAGGACATTTAGTTGCCTTGATGGGTTATGATGATATCCATCAATGTTGGATCGTGAAAAACAGTTGGGGGGATAAATGGGGCGAAGACGGATATATCCGAATCAGCTACGATACAGATATCTTCATAAGCCCTTGTTATGGTGGTACTGGGTTTCTTTATGTCGATGGCCTCTACGGAAACTTTAAACCAGATGTACCAAAAGTGTACATAGCACGTCCAGACATATATTACACGTATATACTAGGCCTAAGGATACCTACAATTTTTCGAGATGTTTCATCTATGCAAAAAACTGCACCTCGAATTTTTGGAAGAAACGTTGTTAAGGTTTCTGCAGAAAATACAAACAAGGTTGAATTTTATCTTGATGGTAAGCTAAGAGCAATAGATGAAAAACCACCGTATAGAGCTGTCCTTCGCACGCTTCCTGGTCTACATACAATTACAGTACTTGCTTATAATGAAGCAGGGAATATGTCAATGGATATTAGAGATGAGATTATTATCATCTGAATAGAAGGAAAATTCTATTTTTTGATCAGATGCTTCTTTTATAGCAGACATGGAAACGATTTTAATAGCCTTTTACCATTACCTGTCGATTCTATAGGAGTAATATAGTAATTCGGTGAAAAAACGATGATTAAGTCTTTGTCTCAGAAATACAATCCGAAAGATGTGGAAGAAAAAATTCAAAAATTCTGGGTAGAAAATGACATATTCAAAAAATCAATTGAGCAAAGAAAAGATTGTAAACCGTATATTTTTTTAGAAGGGCCTCCAACCGCAAATGGGCTTCCACATCCAGGTCATGTTCTTACAAGAGTAATGAAAGATCTCATATTACGTTACCAGGCAATGAACGGGCATTATATCCTGAGAAAAGCAGGTTGGGATACCCATGGCCTTCCGGTAGAAATTGAAGTGGAAAAAAAACTGGGACTTAGCAATAAATCAGACATTGAAAAATACGGTTTGACAAAATTCAATGAAGAATGTAAGAAAAGCGTATTCAAGTATGAAAACGCGTGGGTTGAAATAACCAATCGTATCGGATTTTGGGTTGATATGGATAACCCCTATATTACACTAAAAAATGATTATATAGAATCAGTTTGGTGGTCTCTGAAGCAGGCTT
>JAIWHQ010000093.1:0-5800 GCA_048629575.1 Thermoplasmatota archaeon
TCTCTACAAATTTTTAAATACTCTTTAGAATTACCCTTCAAACAGAATTGATAAAGATTAGTCTTTCGGAGGTAAAATTTTATGGCAAAAGGTCTTCCAAAATCATTTAAAAAAGCATTATGGGTCTATCATATCAACTCTGGTTCATGTAATGGATGCGATATTGAGATAATCGCTGCGCTCTGTCCACGTTATGATGTTGAGAGATTCGGCATCAAGCTTGTTGGCTCTCCGCGTCATGCAGACGCATTGCTTACAACAGGTCCTGTGACACGACAAATGGTTGATAAAGTAAAAAGAGCATATGCACAAATGCCTGATCCAAAGGCAGTCATATGTGTTGGGAACTGCGGCAACACCGGAGATGTATTTTATGAGTCATATAATCTTGTAGGTCCTATTGATAATGTTATTCCTGTCGATGTCCATGTGATTGGTTGCCCGCCACGACCTGAGGCCATTATAATGGCAGTTGCAAAAGCGTGGACGAAACTTGAAACACTGGAGGCAAAATAGATGACGAAACAACTTAGCCCTGAAGAAATTGTTAAATCTTTTAAAGATGAGTTTAAAACAAAAATTAAAGAAGCTCGCATTGAAAAACGTACGAAAGGCCCTGCGAAACATGAATTTGTCTATATTTGGATGAAGGTTGATAATAGTGTTTTTAAAGACACGGTCAAGCATCTTGCAACACTACAAGAATATCCTCATCTTGCTGTTGCATCAGGAAATGATCTTGGTAAGACGATAGAACTTATCTATCATTTCTCAATATATTACGGCGGACATTTAGACGATATATCAATAAATATTTCGGTAGAGCTGCCCAAGTCAAAACCAGAAATAGAGACAATTACTGATATTATTCCAGGGGCACTTATTACAGAGCGAGAGAAACAAGAGATGCTTGGTGTAAAAATAAAAGGAATTCCAGATGGTAGACGTGTCTTTATATCTGATGATTTCCCCCAGGGGATGTATCCGTGGAGAAAAGATGAAACCGGGCCACAAAAAATGGTAAGAAACCTGCATGAGGTGAAAAAATGAGTGCAAAACAAACCACCAAAACAACCTATCAGATACCGATTGGTCCTATCCATCCTGCATTGAAAGAACCTGTGGCTTTTGAGTTTGAAATTGATGGGGAAGAAATCGTTGACGTTGATGTAAAACTTGGTCATGTCCATCGAGCAGTTGAATGGACAGCTACGAAAAGAAACCCTATCCAGATCCTTTATTTAGCAGAGCGTATTTGCGGGATTTGTTCATATTGTCATCCCACTGCTTTTACTATTGCTGTTGAAAACATTGCAGATATTGAGGTCCCAGAACGTGCAGAGTATCTTAGAGTTATACAGGCTGAGCTTGAAAGGATTTGTTCACATATTTTATGGGCAGGTGTAGCGGCACATGAGCTTGGTTTTGATTCAGTCTTATTTTTGACTTGGCAGATGAGGGAAAAAGCACTTGATCTCACTGAATATTTAACAGGAAATCGAATTACCAAAGGAATCATTACTATAGGTGGAATACGCAGAGACATCACAAAAGATCATCTTCCGAAAATCTATGAAACATTAAATTATTTTAAAGACAATTTTGAAAAACTACGTAAGATCTTTTTAGATGATAAAACAGTGAGAATGAGAACCCAAGGATGCGGTATTTTAACAAAAGAAGATGCGTTAAAGCTATGTGCAGTTGGACCGACTGCTCGGGCATCAGGTGTGAAAAAGGATGTTCGTGTTGACCAAGCCTATTTTTCCTATGCTGATCTTGATATCGAATGTATTACTCCAGATATACTTACTGGTGAAGTCAATGGCGATGTCTATGATAGAATCATTGTTCGTCTCCTTGAAGTGAAACAGGCAATTGATTTGATAGAACAGTGTATTGATAAAATGCCGGGTGGAGATATCGTCTCTGAACCTAAGGTTGCAAAAGTTCTGGCGACACTTAAAAAAGCTAGTGGAGAAAGTATTGGTAGAATGGAGGCACCTCGCGGCGAAGTCATTCATTATGTGAAACTTGAGGCGGGAAATGAGTGCCCGTTTACATGGAAGGTTCGTGCTCCCACTTATAATAATATTATGCCATGGGTTCCAATGCTTCTTGGAGAACAAATTGCGGATATCCCCATTGTCGCCGCATCAACAGACCCCTGTATGTCTTGTACCAATCGTGTTGCAATTGTTGATTCCGGTAAAAGATATCAGTTAAATAGGGAAGAACTTCACAAAATGAGTGTTGAAAAAACAAGGAGGCTTATGAAATGAAATTTTCAATGCTTCCTCAAGTGTTTGCACAGATGTTTAAAAAACCATTTACAAACAAATTCCCAGCAAAATATCAACCTTCTTCAACTACCAAGTTTTTAGCAGACGTAGGCGCAGGTAAAGCTAAGATAATTCCACCTATAGAAACTCCGGAAGGATTCCGTGGGAAAATCCAGTATGATAAAGACAAATGCATTGGCTGTAAACTCTGCATCAAGGTATGTCCTTGTGGAGCTATTGAATACAAAGAAAAAGAAAAGAAAATAAAGATATATGTCTCTCGTTGTTGTTTTTGTGCGCAATGTAACGACATTTGTCCTGTTGACTGTCTGAGTATGAGTAATGAGTTTTTACTTGCAGACACAGATAAATATTCTAAAGATCTCATTGTTGAGTAACAATTTTTATCTATATTCCTTTTGCATGTATCGGACATTTTTCTTGATCTTTTGGAGTACACACTATATATTTTCCTGTTTCATCGAAGTATTTAAAATGATCAAGCCATCTTGTACATCCATCCTCTAATTTAGCGAATTTGACAAACTTCTGTAGTTTTTTCATGGTCTCGGAGTTTACATGATGCTCAATTTTACATGCATCCTCATCAGCAATATTTTCATCTACGCCAAGAAGTATGAGAAAACTCTTTAACGTGTCGTGTTTCTTTTTTGTTTTAACTGCAATCGCTCTACCTTTCTCAGTGAGTGTTACGCCGCTATATTTTTCATAATTGATATATCCTTCATCATTTAATTTCTGAAATATTTCAGTAACACTTGCAGGGTTTATATCAAGAGCAGAGGCAATGTCTTTTGTATGAACTAATCCTTTCTCTCCTTGCAGTATATAGATGATTTCTGCATAATCTTCTATTGTTTTTTTTCTCATAATTTATACTCCCAACAAGACGACTCTAAGAATGAATCCAACAGTAACTGCAGTGCCTGCCATTATCGCTGCAGATTTAATCATATCCTTCACACCAAGTTCCTTAACAAGAACAGTAAATGTCGCAATACATGGGAAATAGATCGTAAGCAATGTAGCTGCGATTACCAGCTGCATCGCATTCATTCCTAAAGGAAGCAACATGCCTACAGCAAGATCCTTCCGGAGGAACCCGATGACAAGCGCGATACTTGCATCACCCGGGAGACCAAACAATCCTTCCATTATTGGCGATAGTACCGTTCCAAACCACTGAAGAAACCCGACGGCATAGAGAATATTAATTATCAATACGCCAAGGAAGAGAAACGGTATTGCTTCTTTTAAAAACCAGCGGACCCGCATCCAAGTTTTCTTAAAAATAGCTTTGAAACTCGGGCGACGATACGGCGGAATTTCAAGAAATATCTCAGGGCTTTCTCCTTTGATGAACTTGTTCATTATAAGACCCATGATGATGTATAGAATGGCAAGGGTGAGAAATACTAAGCCGATATAGTACACTCCATGTGGTCCAAGGATGCCAAACACCATTGCCATCTGAGCCATACATGGAACAGCAATAGCAAGTAGTGTCGCTGAGATGAACCGTTGTTTTCTTGTCTCCAGTGTCCTTGTTGACAATGCTCCAGGTACGTTGCAGCCAAGGCCAAGAAACATTGGTACTATTCCATGTCCATGCATTCCAAGTTTATGAAAAACATTATCTACAAGCGTTGCAAGCCTTGGCATATATCCAGTATCTTCTAGGATTGAGAGTATGAAATAAAACGCAATAATATATGGTAGCACCATGCCGATTGGTACAAAAAGACCGGTGGTGAGCATACCCATTGATTCAACAAAATCAATTTCAACTCCATATTCTCCAATAAGTAGAGTATGAATAAACCCTGGACCAAGCCAGTTACTCATCTCAGTAACCACGGGTCGATATATATCTTCGAAAAGCGGTTCAAATACGTATCCTATAAGGTTCTCACCGATAAATCGTACAATCCAAAATGCAAGAAATATTATGCCGGCAGCTATGGGAAGACCGGTGAGTGGTCTGATGGTTAAATCTGAAAGTCTATCACGAAGTGAGTGATGTCTGTGTTCAACTTTTTCAACTTTTTTTATGACGGATCCGATCTCGATCCATCGGCCTTCCTCACTTGTTGGTTTTATATCTGGATTAGATTTTGCTTTTTTGATACGGGAAACAAGTGTTTTGATTCCCTCACCTGTGAGTGCCACGGTTGGAACTACTGGAATTCCTAGTAGTTGTTCTAGTTTTTTTTCATCAATATGTATTCCAAGATGCTTTGTTTCATCCCAGATGTTTAAAGCAATGATTACTGGTTTATCTTTTTCAAGTAGTTCCAATGTTAAATAGAGGTTTCTCTCCAGGTTTGTTGCGTTGACAACGTTTATGACAACATCTGCTTCATCGAGCATTTTTAGGGCGACTTCTTCTGCTTTGTTTGTTGGTTCGAGAGAATATGTTCCCGGGGCGTCAATGATTTCTACTCGTTTTCCTTCTATTCTCATTTTTCCTTTTGAAAAATCAACTGTTGTTCCTGGATAGTTTGATGCTATCACATTTGCTCCAGTAAGTCTTGAAAAAACAACGCTTTTTCCGACGTTGGGGTTTCCCATTAAAACTATTTTTTTCATTGTATTTCTTCCACCAGAATTCTTCTTGCCATTCCTCTCCCCAGTGTCATTTGGCTGCCGCATACCTTGATTGTTATTGGCCCTCTAAATGGCTGTTTGGATACGATTTTGATTTCTTGTCCTTCTCTGATTCCTAATGTTTGTAGCTTTCTTTGAAATCCATATCCTCCGCTAATACTGGTTATTTTTGCTTTTTTGTTTGCTGGGAGATGCAGTAAAGATATGTTTTGTTGATCCATGTTGTTCACCAATCAAATTTTTAGGTATGCCTAAATCCTATATTGTTTTTTATAGTATAAATAAATTTTGGTATGCCTAAATTTTGGTATTTGTATCACTTGATTAAAAAAGAAACAACTTTTAATAACAAATCATTTACTAACCGTGACACATGGGAAAAAATAGAGACCTAATACAAATCTTATCACTTGTACTCATTGGAATGTTCATACCGTTTCTTGGATCAATAACGATAACACATGGATGGAATCCCGTAAAGATTGCAACCACCTTTGGATATTTTTTATTAATATTTGGAACAGAACTTGGAGTAGTCTATCTCTATTTTTCGATAAGCAACAAGATGGCTAGCAAAAATATGGAGAACTACAAACCAAAACAGAAAATCCTTAAGGGTAAAAGATAAATATGAAAACCATAATGCGGGGTCCAAGAGGTTAATTAATATGGTAGTAAACGTAGATAAAGAAAAATGTACTGGTTGTGGAGCATGTGAAGAAGCATGTCCTGTTGAAGCAATAAAAGTAAATGAAAAAGCTAAAGTTGACGAAGAAACCTGCATCGACTGCGGTGCATGTGTTGACGAATGCCCTGTTGAAGCGTTAAGTCTCTAAAACTTTTTTTTCAATATTTCTTAATTTTTTTTCTATTTTCCTTTTTTCTCTTTT
>JAIWHQ010000094.1:0-5566 GCA_048629575.1 Thermoplasmatota archaeon
TGATTTCCGCCTCTTTTAAAAATCGTTTTATTGTTTTATCTAATTGATCTGTAGGCACAGAGAATATTTTAGAAATTTCTTTTAACTGATCCGAAACATTTTTCTTCTTTTTAATTTCATAGGCTGAACTAATTGTAATTACAATTTGATTATGGATTTCATTTTCCTCTTCCTGAAATGCATCAACCATTTTTCCAGCAGCAAAAGTAATTCGATTAACCCCATCCTGAATTCTCTCTATCTTTATAATACGTATTTTTTCAATTTCTCTTGTGTTATTTAGATGCATTCCACCACATGCCTCAACGTCAATTCCAGGAACATTTAAAACACGTATCAAATTTCCTGGAGGAACACCTCCTTGATACAATCGAAAACCAAATTCTTTCTCTGCATCATTTCTTTCCATCACTTTTTTTTCTACATCTACTGCTTGGTGTATGAATTTATTTGCCAATTTTTCAATTTCTTTAACATCTTCCTCTGAAATTGATTTATAATGTGAGAAATCAAAACGTGCCTCATTGACAGCAAGCTGTGAACCAGCCTGCCAAATATGCTCACCAAAAAGTGTACGAAGTGCACCGTTTACTACATGTGTTCCTGTATGATGCTTCATTAGCATATACCGATGATCCCAGTCTATTTCTCCATGAACTTTATCACTGACATCTAAGTCTTTATCTATTACATGAATGATTGCATTTCCTTCTTTTTCAACATGCTTGACGGTGACTTGCTTTCCGTCTACTATGAGGATGCCTTTATCTGCTGGCTGCCCTCCACCTTCAGGATAAAACGCTGTTTTATCAAGAATAACTTCAGTCCCGTTATTTGTCTTATTTTTCCATAAAACTTTCGCATCAAATTCTTTTGTATAATGATCTTCATAGTAGAGCGCTATTGTTTTTGGAAGATTCGTTCTCATCTCTTGTTGTATTTCTTCCTTTCTTGCATGTGAATGAAGTTCAGCAATCATTGAGTCAAAAGTATCAGGAATCTTTACACTTACTCCTTCTTTTTTTGCAATATTTTGTACAATATCTGGAGGCATTCCATGGGTGTCATACAACATAATAAGCGCATTTTTATCAATTGTTTTGTTTTCATCAAGAAGTCTTTTAATAAGCCCGTCTCCTTTAGTGAGTGTTTCAGAGAATCGTTTTGTTTCAATATCTAAAATTTCGTCGATTTGATTTTTTCTTTGTCTTAATGATGGAAATTCTTTATCAAGGATGTCTAACTGCATATCAACAAGGTCTCTCAATGGAACTTGAAGCTTTATTTTTTCAAGAAAACGAAGCGATCTTCGAATAATGAGTCTAGCAAGATAACCTGCTTTGACGTTTGATGGTACGATACCGTCTCCAAGCATAAACGCAAGACATTTTGAATGATCTGCAAGGGCATAAATACTTGTCATATCAGAAATATCATTTGCATTTTCTAACAGAAAGTCAATCATTTCAGGAAGAACGGTTTCGTATATCGTCGAGGTTCCTTTGGTGAACCATGCTATTCTCTCCAGACCATAACCAGTATCTACAATATTTAACGGGTTTTGCGCATATTTTTTCCCTTCAATAATTGTTTTTCCGTTTCTGTCTTCCTTCATATTCATAAAGACAAGTGTTGCAATCTCAAGACCTCCGGCAAGTACTTCAATACATGGACCTGCGTTTCCTCCACCTATCCATAGTTGCTCCTTATAATTAATTATTTCTCTTGGAATTCCAATATATTTTTGAAAATAGTCATTGCAATAGGCTACTGTTTCTTCCTTCCAATAGATTTCATCAATACTTTTGTTAAAGGCATGGTGCCCCATCATTTCAAACATGGTGAGATGTCGCCCGCTTCTCCCCACTTCTTCGAGATCGTTAAGTCGGATGCATGGTTGTGATATGACAAGAGGGTTCGCTGGTGCCGGCACTACTCCTGAGGTGACATGTGGTTGAAAATCAGCAATAGATGCAATAGTTAGATAGATATCAGAGCGCCATCGGGCAATTACTGGACAACGATTTCCTGTTTTGGGATAATTTACTTTTGAATGATTGTGTTTTTCAAAAAATGAGATAAAACTTTCTCGCACTTCAGAAAGAGAAAACGGTTTTTTAGTTACAGGATTTTCAATAAAGCTAAATTTTACGCATGGTTGATCGCCGCAAAGTTCTGCAGAACTATCTAATGTCCAAAAATAATTTTTACAAGATTTGCATTTCTTTCGAACATATCCATTTTTATGGAAGAATTCTAGGTCACATTCCTGTTTTAGTATTGAATCTATCATAGTTCTAATTTGTCAGGAATGCCAAAAAGCTTTAAAGTTTTATCTCGTGCACTATTTTTTAAAAGTTGTCAATTATTTACGATACTTTTATATGGGTGATACATAATAAATATGTTGGGGAAAATATGAATAAAAAAATAACGGCAATCTTTTTGATCCTATGTTTAACGTTAGTTTGTTTTGGAATGGCCGGGGCAAATGAAAATAGCTTTGCAGTCGCCAAGGGAAATGAAGCAGCGGTGCCTGTGAATCATAATGATGATTATGGCATTCAATGGGAAATGAATTATGGTTCGAATCCATCCTATGGTGCGCGATATGAAGGTCCACAGCCCATAGGTGACTGTGATAACGATGGCGATAATGAATTGCTTATAAGTGGACGAGATGCTTCCATTCGAGTTATGGAATGGAATGAAAAACAGCAGATATATGTGGAGACTCGTACTCTTCATTGTCCGTTTTATCCATTTAGTCAAGTTGATGCTGGTGGGATGGCTATTGGTGATCTAACGGGAGATGGTAAAAACGAAATTGCTGCAACTTGGGGGACTACGGTTCATAGATGGTTTTTAGGAAAATATAGACTTATAGGATGGAATCCTTGGATATTTCGGAATGGTGGCGGAAGTGCTGATTGTTACATAGGTGACTGTGATAATGATGGAAAAAACGAGTTGATCATGAGCGGAGGTTCAACTCATCAATCAAGTTCGGTTCCTGAAATTGTCATCTTTAAATGGAAGGGATGGAGACTTGTCAAAGTAGCTGAGTGGGATGATCCCAATGTCGATGGATATGTCTATATGGCAGGTCTTGGTGATGTTGACGAGGATGGAGAAAACGAAATTGTTTGTGGTACAGCAGGAAAAGTTGTTGTTTTAGACTGGAATAAAGAGACTTTGGAGTTTGAGTCAACAGTGATACAATACACTTCTGGCTGGGGAGGATATCCTTTTGCCTGTGTTTGTAAAGATAGTGATATGGATGGTAAAAATGAGATACATGTTGGGTATTACTCTCCAAGAATTACGATTTTTGAGTGGAATGAAACAGATTATGAGATAAAATTTCAGAAGGAGTGGCCTGGGGAAGGTGTACTTATTGAAGCTTTAGACGTTGGCGATGTTGATGATGACGGTATTCCTGAGGTATGTGCTGGAACTGATGTCATACATATTCTTCAGTGGAACGGTGATACATATGAGGAAGAGGCAATTATTGATGAAACCTTTGGCCATCTTGCGGTTCTCAGTATTGGTGATTGTGATAACGACGGAAAAAATGAAATCAATGCAGGATCTGTTATCGTTGAAGAAGGTGAAGATTTTATGTCCTGGGTCTTCAAGTATGGGTGGGAAGAAAACAGATAACAAAGTCACTTTTTTTCTTTTCAGAAAGATTTTTAATGTATTGCCGATATCTCTATCGACATAATGAGAAATAAGATAGATTGATATTTTAGGGAGTTCTCATGAATGTTAAAGATGTGTTGGCAGAAAAAATAGCTGGAGAAATCACCTTAAGTCCTAAACCGGGGCAGACGATTCGAAAGTGGCGCACAGCATTTGATATCTCTCAAACAGAACTAGCAAATTTTTTGGAATTATCCCCTAGTGTAATCAGTGACTATGAGTCCGGGCGGAGAAAATCTCCAGGTATACTTACAGTTAAAAAGATTATCTGGGCTTTTTTAGGGATAGATGAAAAGAAAAACAATGGAAAAATACTACGAAAATATCAGTTTATTACAAAAAACCAAGAGGGAATCTTAGACATTATGGAATATCCTTATTCGATTCCTATTAAAAAATTTGTTAAAGGACTTTGTGGAAAACTTTTGACATCAAAACCAGATATGAAAACGAACATAAAAGGATTTACACTTATTGATGGTATCGAGATAATTAAGACGATAAATTCGACAAGCTATTCAACTCTTTATGGATGGAGCACAGAAAGAGCCTTGATATTTACCGGAATCCGATATGGAAGAAGTCCAATGATTGCGATACGGATTCATCCGGTGAAACCATCTATTGTTGTGTATCATAACCCCGGTGCGGTGGATCCTCTTGCAATTCAACTTGCCAACCGGGAAAACATACCACTTGTTATAACTGACATACCACTTGATGAATTACGAAAAAAACTTGTTGCCTTTGGAAAGGAGTAAAAATGGTAGATCTACTTGGCCTTTGTAGTATTTGTGGAAAACCCGGTGCCATGTTTACTTGTCATCTCTGTGGGAAACTTGTATGTAACATATGTTTTGATAGAGAACATAGTGTTTGTAGTAGCTGCAAAAAAGGAATAAGGTAGTGTTTTTTATCCTACTTATTATTAAGAATCTCTTCAACTCTTTCTTTTAGTTTGATGATATCAAAAGGCTTTACGATATATTCTTTCGAGGCAAGTCCACCCATGCCAATACTCATCTCGTCTCCTTTCGCAGTTAAAAAAACGATAGGGATTTTGCTCCATTTTGAATTCTCTTTTATTCGTGCAGCAACATCCCATCCGTTCATTCCTGGCATCATAATATCAAGAATGACGAGATCAGGAATTGCACGTTCCAATTTATTCAAACAATCATTTCCGTCTTCTGCTTTTATTACTTCGTAGCCACTTATCTCAAATATTTGACCAACAGAACCTCGAATATCTTCTTCATCGTCTACAATCATAATTCTTTTAGACATTTAATGTTCCTATCCTATCGCTTTACATCTTCCCTGGATGCTGTTTCCCAAATCACATTACTTACTAAAATAGATTTTGTAAAAAATAGTTGAAAATAGTTTTTAGCAAAAACGTGAAGTTTTAATAACTTTAAATATTTGGTAAAGGATAACAATAACTAATATATTATTAAAAGAACGGAGCGCTGAGGAATATCGAACTTGAAAAATCAGATGTAGTAAAAAGACTGTTGAAATCAATTGTTGAGGTAATTGGAAGAAGATCATCAGAAGATTATGCACTGGTGATGCTTGGCAACACTATCAAAAAACTACAAGAAAGACATTATTTTTTAAGATTTTTGCAAACAAAAAACACTCGTTATTCTGAGATTGAAAACGTGGTAACTGTTGATTCATCAATAAACGAGATAGATTCAGAAGATTTGGGTAAAGCCATGCAAGAAATTGTAGGAATGGTCGTTACTGCAATGGGGAAAAATGCAGGATTCTTCTTTGTAAAAGAAATCAAAAATAAAATCGGTCCAAATTACGAAATAGCGCTAAGAAATATGGGCGTTGATCTTGATTT
>JAIWHQ010000095.1:0-5543 GCA_048629575.1 Thermoplasmatota archaeon
TATTGGAACCAATCAAAGTGATACCTCTCTGATTAGAGTCGAAAAGATTGTTAAAAATTTCGCAATTAAAAGAACTCAGATATATGCCATCGTCTTTATTGTTAATTATCTCATTGTCTTTGACGACACCAGTACTATGATATAGATAAATACCATAATAGTTTATATTGTTAATAATGTTATTACTGATGTTAATATTGCTACAATCCTGAACATATATCCCATGACCACCATTACTAAGATAATTGTTATATAATCTGTTATTTGATGAGGATGTTATCTGCAAAGAATATTCTGAACAATTTGAAACGTTGTTGTTTAAAATATCGTTAGTACTAGAAGAATCAACAAAGATGCCTACTGTTGCATTGTTGATCATATTACCACTAACAACACTTCCACTTGCAGTAGAATCCACATATATACCCCAGCTACTAGTATTGTTAATGTGGTTTCCTTGGACGACAACATTATTTGATTTTATGCATACGAGGGCACCAATATGAGAAGTTTTATGATCTCCACTATCACTAATTGTAAAATCCAGCAACTCTGCATGATCAGCAGTTATTTCCACAGTATATCTTTTATCAAATTTAGTATCAATGATAGATTCTCCACCTTCTCCCCCCCAAAGTTTAATTTTCTTATTTATGACTAGAGATTCATCATACATACCACCAAAAACATAGATCGTGTCTCCATCTTCTGCAACATCTATAGCATACTGGATACTATCATAAGGTTTTTCGGCAGAACCATCACTGATTCCGTAATATCCATAATATGAACTGTCCACATATATCTCATTTCCACTGTCCCCGCATCCTTCATTAGAAAACATGATTACAAAACTACCTGTAACCAAAAAACATAACATTACTACTACCGTTAGATTTCTCAATTGCATTTTCCCATCCTCTTAAATAATCAAATGCCATTATAGAATTTATAGTTTTCTAATAATTTACAATTAGGTAGTGTGTACTGAATCATAGATTTAGTCCTTTAGACAGATTTATTCTTTCTTTGTCAAACATGTAAATTTTTTGATTTTCTGTGTTACACTTTCATGATCTGCAATTGAATCTAGAAAATTGTAAGATCACATAATTTTTTAAGAAAGTGTTCAATTATATCTAATCTATGAGAGTTTGTATTGGCGGAACATTTGATACATTGCATAAAGGACATGAACTACTAATCGACAAAGCATTCCAAACTGCAGGAAAGCAAGGATCTGTTTTTATAGGAATCACAACAGGAGAAATATCAAAAACAAAAGGAAATATAAAATCATTTGAAGAGAGAAAGAAAATCATCAAACAATATCTCTTGAAAAAAGAATGCATCGGTCGTGCTACAATAAAACCAATTAAAGATAAATATGGCCCATCAATAAGAGACGAGTTTGATGCCATTGTTATATCCCCTGAAACAAAATCTACCGCAGAGGAGATAAACGATAAACGTAGGCAAAACATGAAAAAACCCTTGAAAATAGTACAAATTCCTTTTGTTTTAGCAAATGATGGAGCACCTATAAGCTCATCGAGGATAAGAAAGAAGGAAATCGACGAAAATGGAAGGATTTTGAATATAGATTAGTTTTATATATAGCATTTTATTACATCGCAAGGTAAAGGTGATTAAAAGTGACATATGTTATCTTTGAAATCAAGTCTGAAAATGTAGGCGAAATCGACAAAATGATTAGGGATGATCTTGTAAGTAGGCAAAGCATACTCACTAGAGATTCAAGCTCCTTAGACATAAAAGAAAATGTCTTCTATGTTAAAATTGAGGGAAGCAAAGAAGGTTTAAAGAAGGCTGAGGAACTAGCCAAAGAGTTGGAATTTAAAAAACTAGGCAAAAAAAAGGCTGAAGAAATCAACAAAAAGATTGAGGAACAGGAAGATTCCGCGGCTTCAGGCATGGGAATGATCTTCGACTAAATTCTTATATTTTCCAATATTTTTCCATTTCATTTCTAATTTTTTCTATAACCTTTTCTACATCTGTATCTTCTCGTACAGGATCATCAAATTTCACAGGATGATACATCATTTGTCCAATTTGAGAGAGTAAACATTTTCCTATCCAGTCCAGATTATACCCCCCTTCCAATGTACAAACGATTTTAGGTTGAACATCTTGAAGTCTGGAGATCATCTCCCCAAAGAAATTGGATGATAATTTCAGTCCACCCAGTGGATCCAAATGATGGGAATCAAAACCTGAAGAAACTAATATTATATCCGGTTTGAACTTACGAGCGGTTGGCATAAAAATCTCATCTAGTAACTTTGATACGGCAACCTCACCATTTCCATGAGAAAGAGGTGCATTTATAGTATATCCTTTTCCGACCCCTACCCCTATTTCTTCAATATCTCCAGTTCCAGGATAATGTGGAGACAAGTGAAATGATTGATATAAAACGTCCTTTCGATCATAAAAAATATCTTGTGTTCCATTTCCATGATGGACGTCTAAATCAAATATCAATATCCGTTTTCCTTTTTTTGAGATTTCATTTGCTGCTATTGCTATGTTATTGAAAAGACAGAAACCCATGGATCTATTACTTGTTGCATGATGGCCTGGTGGTCTTACCAAACCAAATGCGTTATCCGCCTTCCCCTCAAGTACACTTCTAGCAAGTTTGACTACACCTCCTGCAGCAAGCCTTGCAGTTTCATAATCTGATTTACAGACATATGTATCCATATCTACCCAAGATTCACCATGAGAGCTCATTTCTTTGATTTGCCAAATCATCTCATCCGAATGTAGATCATGAAGCGATTCCTCAGGCAAAAGTTCCGGTTCAACAAATTCTAGTTCATTACAAAAAGGTGCTTTTTTTATTTCATTCATCATTACAACTAATCTTTGTGCATTTTCAGGATGGGCAGCATTGTCGTGTTTAAGAAATTCTTTTGAATACAGTAGCTGCGTAGTCATAAAAACCAGATGGAAGAAATATGTTAATCAAATATAAGATTAATTCTAATAATTTAAGTATGGACAATGTATTGAGGGATATATAATCGCGTGGGGACTAAACAATTATGAACGATATGTTACTTGGCATTTCACCAGAATATCTTTATCTACATGGAAAAGCACCGAAAAGAATCTCTGATTACCATCAGCCGTATTTCTTGGCTTTTTGCCCGAAGGAAAGAAACATCGAATCTGCTAGGAAAGATTTTTTAAAAAAATGGGAGGAAAATACATCAGAAGAAAATATCCTTTCAAAAATAGAAAGAATAGGTGAAATTGAAAACTACAGGAGTTTTCGAGATTTCAACGAAAATAGAAAGATTTTTAAGATTTATACTAAAAGATCATATTTTGTTCCTGAAGTAACGAACCATCTCTTTTTCAATTATGGTTTTTATACTGCTGAACACGACATACCATATCAACAGAGAGCCCTTGTTGATCTTGAAGCCGATGGGAAAACATGGATTTTTGATACAAATGGCGAGAAAAAGAAACTCAAGGTCTTAGTTTACGATATTGAAACCACACAGTATGAGGCAGGGAAAAACAATGTCCCTATAGACATGATAGGTCACTCAGATTTTGATATCATGTTTGAATCTGAAAAAAATTTAGAAACAGAAGAATTCAGTTTTGATATTATAGACTGTCCCACCAACTGGGAAGATATGGATGTGAAACAAGTTGTTTCAAGGAATGTTGACGAGGAGATAGAAAATCTTTATTCATTCTGTAAAATGACAATGAACTATGACATCATTTCTGGACATAACATCGTAGGTTTTGATAATCTTCAGATATATAATAGGTTAAACTGGATTCTAAAAATTTATCAGGGAAACCTATCAGATGAACAGAAAAAAACATTTCAGAATTTTGTACGCAAGTACAGTAGAGTGGATAAATCATTCCATTTTGGCACCCAGTCAGAAGCAGTGCAGTTTTATCCTTGCAATCTCGACACATACTTAGGAGTAAGAAAATTCTATTCATTTTTAAACGAGTTTAGCTTGAAAGCAGTCGCACCATTCCTTGGCATACACATAAAGGATCGTCTAATTCTTGCTCATACTCAGATAAAACTAGATGACAGGACACTGAAATACAACAAACATGATGTTCAAGAGCAGTTAGGCGTAACACTGAATCTTATCCAACAGGCATTACCTCTCGCATTTACCACAGGAATGTCTTTTGACATGCTTCTTTCTTCTGGCGCAGTTAACATGTGGGACCATATGTCTCTCATTAGGGGTGCAGTGCAAAAGAAAATAATGCCACCCATCTGTAGAGTCATGTCTATTTCACAAGTCTTATTACGAGATTTTAAAGAATGTAGCACAAGTGAAGAAATAGCAAGAAAAGCAAAAAAAACAAAAGAACAACTGTCTAAAGAATTCGTCCGGGTTGTAAAATATGGAGATGAAATGCCTAGATGGACGGAATATCCTTATGTCATTTACAATGAAAGGGCAAAAGATCCTGATGAACGTCTTAATTATCATTTCCCAGGTGGAATGACAATAAAACCAGATAAAGAAGCGTTTTCTGATTTTATCCCATGGTGGTATGTTATTGTCGCTGATGTCGGGGCAATGTATCCAACTATTCTAAAAGCAATGAATGTTGGTGCAGATACCGTAAGAATTGCACGTAAAGATGAAACACCTGATGACTGGATTTGGCTTAAGAAAATTCCGAAAAAATATCTAGACAGTAGAGAGGTTAACTGGAGGGAGATTTCAAAAGAAGACACATATGCAGATAAAGGATACATGCTAGGTATAAAAATCGATGATCAACCAGGAGTTGTTAATTGTGCAATGACTGGCATTATGAGCATGATTGCCAAGATAAAAAAGGAACTAAACGAGATGAAAAAAACCGGAGGCGGTTTAGAGCTGCAGCAACTTAAAATGATGTATCAAAGTGTCAAAGGAGCTAGAAATGCAGGAAGTCATGGTATTCTTAGTGCCCCTAATGTTTCTGGTCGTCAGTTTAATCTTTGGGGTGCTGCAGCAATTACAACAAAAGGACAAGCCATTCTTGCAGATACTTTGGATTTTCTCAAGGAAAAAGGTATTCGCGTTGTATATGGCGATAGTGTAGATTCAGAAACAGGCATTATCCTAAAAGAAGGTAATTTAATTAAAATTGTTGATATAAATAGAACTCTTAGTTTAGATTATATGTTTAATGAATTTTTTATGCAGAAAATTAAATAAGGAAGGAATCTATTTTATTCCTGAATTGATTGATCAATGCTATCTAGAATTTTGCACATCTCAATCCTCGAAGGAATCCAAGTGTCCTTTATTGGCATCCTTTCAAATGTAACTGAGTGTCCCATTTCTGACGCAATGGATTTCATCTGGTTTTCATAAGATACAAATGGTTTTCCGCTCCAGTTAAGTTCATCCGGTTCCATCAGAAATACTGGAACTGGTACGGCAAGTGGGACCACGGCGACGTCGTGCACATGTTCAAGCGGGGCTACGGCAAGATTGTGCCGGGGTCGCGGCTGCGAGAAC
>JAIWHQ010000096.1:0-5448 GCA_048629575.1 Thermoplasmatota archaeon
AAATTATACTCATAAGGAGAGAAGGTTTTTCAGTCTTCACCAAAATTGTGTAATTTGAAACGTATTTTGGCTACCTTCCGAAGTACTGTTGTCCTAGAAAATGTCCCAAAAAACCGTCATAAAAATGTACCAATTTAGGACTGTCGTACGCCTATGTATTATGTTTTTTTTAGGTACATTAATACTGGGTTCAATAGAAAACATCTCCAACATAATCCTCCAACCCAGCATGCAGTATTTTTTACTCCTTTATAAAAGAATTTGAATATCTTAACAATCATTGAACGAAACTATGTAATTTCGTTTGAAATTTTTTGGAAATATTTATTAAACCAATATATCTTCAGAGGTTGGTTACAAAAATGAATGACGACCCAATATTTATTAAAAAAGGAGATCAAATAAGCGAAATAACAAGACCTGGTAGACTATATAAAGCAAAGATTAAATCAGATAAAATGGAAGCGATAATTGCTGAACTTAATCCTAACGCAGTATCTCGATGGTATCAACATGGTGGTGAAGAGTTGCATTTAGTCCTTGAAGGGGAAATAGAATATATAGTGGGCGAGACATCTTATAAAATGGGTGAGGGAGACATTTTATGGCATAAATCAACTCTGAGACATCGAGCAAAAAACATCAGTGACAAAGTAATAAAATATATCACAATTGGAACACCGCCAGGTCTTCAGTTTCGCGATTTATAGTTTTACAAAACGAATTCAAGCAACCAGTTTGAGATATTAAAATTGTAAATTTTTTATTGAGCTTTCAATATTTTTTCTCGGTTGATAAAAACGAAAAGAAATCTCGACTATTTCGTAAGTTCTAACAATTCTTTACTCAGAAGTCTAATGTGATCCATTTCCTCTTTAATGATTCTATCTAGCCAGTTCTTACCTTGATGAGATGGTACAACATTTTTCATCCCAAGATAAAAAACAATAGAGTCTTTTTCAGCAGTAATAGCTGTTTTAAAAACCTCATTTAATGATGTGACATCAACTTCTTTTTCATAGAAAACCCGTGTATCTGCTAGTAAACGAAGATAATCTGCTGTCTCATCTTCAGGATCAAAAGTAGTCATTGTTTTTTCATTTTCAGAAAGTTCATCTCTTAAAGTTTTGAACGTCTTTTCATGGTCATCTTCCATTTCAGCTAGATGTATCAACAGCTTTTTTTTATCCTCATCTGTAATATTTTCTGCTGCTGTTCTGTAAAAATTTGCTCCGTTACGTTCGATTTGTTCAGCTATCTCAAAAATTTCGTCTGCATTAAAATTATAGCTCATTTAACTGTATCCTCCAACTAAAGGCAGGTATGTGTTTTATCGATTATAACTATTTTGTTAAAAAAAGAGATAAATTTATCACATTATCGAGGTAAAATTTTCTACCCATCATTAATTTTAAATAATAAAAGGAGATAATGATTTGCCCTCAAGGCTAAACGAAGGATATTTATGAAAGGTTTTACAATAGAAAAAAAAGATATCAACATATTACTCGAACATTTTCTTAAAAAATACAAAGTCTTTGGCCCGACTGAATCTGGTTTTGATTCAACGTTCGATGAAATAACAGATATAAAACAATTGCATTTAGAATATAGATCTACAGTGCTTCCACCTAAAAAATTCTTCCATCCACCTAAAGAAACACTGTTTTCATTTGAGATTAAAAATGGGAAATTAATTACTAAAGAAACCAAACAGGATGAAAGAATACTTATCCTGGGCATCCATCCCTGTGATGTTCATGCGATTCTCAAACTTGATAAATTTTTTTCAGGTGAATTTAACGATTTATATTACCAAAACAGGAGAAAAAATACTTTGATTGTTGCTCTTAACTGTGTTGAACCTGGTGAGCATTCGTTTTGTAAATCAATGGGAACAGGTCCTTTCTTGAATGATGGATATGATATTTTACTCACAGATATTGGTACAAAGTATTTAATCGAGATTGGAACAGATATTGGAGGAAAACTTATCGATGTGTTAAACCTTGAGGTTGCAACTGATCATGATTTCGTTGAAAAAGAAAGAAGATATAAACTGACTGAGCGGAAATTCAAAAAAACTATGGATACGCATTGGCTTGCTAGACTTGCTGAGAAGAATCTTGATCATGATATTTGGCTTAATCTTGCGGAGCGCGGTGGCGTTTCTGGTTCGTTTCCATGTCTTTCATGTGGTAATTGTAGTCTGGTTTGTCCTACTTGTTATTGTTATGATGTTTATGATGTATTAGATCTATCTTTGAAAAAAGGAGTGAGAATTCGTGAACTTGATTCCTGCCAACTTCTTGAATATGGCGAAGTAGCTCTTGGTGAGAATTTTAGAAGGGAAAGAAAAGATCGTGTTCGTCATTGGATGTTTTGTAAGTTTGGCGCTGCTGGTGGTGGCCGTAATTCCAGTTGTGTTGGTTGTGGGCGATGTATAAGGGTTTGTCCAAGTAAAATTGACCTTACCGAAGTTGCAAAAGCATTGAGGAAGGGGTGAATTATATGATTAATGAATATTATCCAAATCTTGCAAAAATCAAGGAGATCAGAGAGGAAGCCTATAATACAAATACGTTTGTTTTAGAGTTTTCTGACAGTAAACTTCGCAAAGATTTTTCATGGGCTCCTGGGCAATTTATGATGCTTGGTATGCTTGGTATTGGAGAGTCAGCTATTTCTATTTCAAATGTTGACAATGGCAGTCTTGTTAATGCTACTATACGTAATGTTGGTAATGTCACAAATAGGATATTTGATTTGAAAAAAGGGGATTCAATTGGAATGCGGGGACCATATGGTACTGGTTGGCCGCTAGATAAAGCAAAAGGAAAAGATGTACTAATTGTAGCTGGTGGAATGGGTATAGCACCACTTCGTGGTGTAATTAATCATATTATGAAAAATAGGAAGGATTATGGTCATTTTGAAATTATTTATGGGGCTCGGACTCCTGACGATATGGTTTTTAAATATGAGTTTGACAAGTGGAAGAAAATAAAGAATAGTTCTCTTCATTTAACCTCTGATAGTATCCCAGGTGAAACACCTTTTGAATGTCGAACAGGTCTTGTCACTTCTTGTTTTCCAATGATGAAAACACATCATAGAAATGCTATCGTGTTTGTTTGTGGCCCTGAGATTATGATGCGTTATGCTGCTAAATGTCTTGAGACAATTGGTTATGCAGATGAGCAAATCTACCTGTCACTTGAGCGTCGTATGAAATGTGGAATTGGAAAATGTGGTCATTGTCAGATTGGAGTTAAGTATGTTTGTAAGGATGGTCCCGTGTTTAATTATGCTGATATTAAACCTTTTATTCGTCCATTGTGAGGTGAAATAAAAACTATGACTGAGAAACCGAAGATTGGTGTGTTCAAATTCACTGGATGTGCAGGTTGTCAAATGGAAATTTTGCGAATGGAAGATGAGTTTTTAGATTTACTCAAATTATTTGACATTACTTACTGGAAGATGGCTAAAAGAGAAAATGACGATAGTGGTTGGGATATTGCTTTAATAGAGGGCGGTATTTCAACACCCCGAGAAATAGAAGAAATCAAACATATTCGTAAGAAAACAAAGTTTTTGGTAGCATTTGGTGATTGTGCTATTGGTGGTTGTATTCCTTCTATTCGTAATTGGATTCCTCAGATGGAATCCGAATACGTGGTTTATCCTGATGCATCTACTATTTGTTCTACAAAAGTGCTAGGAATTGGTGAATATGTAAAAGTTGATGCATTACTGAAAGGTTGTCCACCTCATCGTGATACAATTCTTGAATTGTTGAAATCTGCTGTGTTGAAAATACGACCGCGTCAAAGAAAACATCCCGTCTGTGTTGAATGCAAACATAATGGTAACCCGTGCTTGATTACTAGTAAAAAACTTCCTTGTATGGGCCCTGTTATTTCTGCTGGTTGTGGAGCTATTTGTCCAACCTTGGGTCGCGAGTGCGAGGGTTGCTTTGGCCCCATGAGTAATCCTAATGCGGCGGCTCTTGCAGATATTTTTAGAGATATTGGTCTAAGTGATGAAGAAGTAAAACGCAAGTTTAGAAAATATGCTGGCATGAGTCCAGAATTTAGATTAGAGGCTGGTCACTAATGACGGAGAAAACAATCAACGTAGATTACATTGCTCGTGTTGAGGGACAAGGAGCACTACATATAGATGTTACAAAAGATGGAAAGATTCAGAATTTGCAGTTTAAAATATTTGAACCACCTCGCTTCTTTGAATCATTTCTAATTGGACGACGATATGATGAGGTAATGGAACTTACAAGTCGTATTTGTGGTATTTGCCCAGTTGCACATCAAATTACTGCATTGCGTGCTGTTGAAAACGCAATGGGAATCGATCCAACTGATCAGACAAAAGATCTTCGTAAACTTATGGCAATTAGTGCTCATATCCAGAGTAACGTTTTGAGTATGTATTTTTTGAGTCTCCCAGATCTCATGGGATATGAAAGTCTTATTGCTATGGCCAAGAATCATATGGATATTGTAAAAAGAGCTTTAAAACTAAAGAAACTTGGAAATGATCTCACACAGATTATTGGCGGACGAGCTGTTCACCCTGTAACAATGATTGTGGATGGATTTTCATCTATTCCTAGCAAGAACAAACTAGAAGATTTTCGTAGGCGACTATCAGATGCAAAAAAAGATGCCTTTAAAAGTGTTGATCTCTTCTCAAATATTGAAATACCAGATTTTACTCGCAAGTGCGAACATGTCGCAATTTCTAATCCCGAACAATACGCAATAAATGAAGGACGGTTTAAATCGACAGAGGGATTAAATATTGATGAGATGAACTACCGTGAACATATCTATGAAAAACAAAAACCGTATTCCACTGCCCTTCACTCATATGTTACAGAACGTGATTCTTTTATGGTTGGCCCTCTTCCAAGGGTTAATCTTAATCTTAAACAAATGTCTGATGATGTACAGGATGCGGCAAAACGTAGTGGTTTTAAATTCCCTAATTTCAACCCGTTTGTTTCTCATTTGGCTCGAGCACTTGAAGTTCTTCATTATATCGATGAATGTATTGAATTAATAGATGGGATCACCCTAAAAGAAGAAAAACCAAATTTCATGTGCAAATCTGGATTTGGAGCAGCAATCACTGAAGCACCACGAGGGAGCCTATATCATAGTTACACTCTAGATAACAATGGCATAGTGAGAAAAGCAGATATTGTTCCACCAACTTCACATAATGCATATAATATTGAAAAAGATATGAATGGGTTTGTTCAGACTATTCTTGATTTACCGCTTGATGAAATTACTTTAAAATGTGAAATGCTTGTTAGAGCCTATGATCCTTGTATTTCCTGTTCAACTCATTAAAAAATGTAGGGAACTGAATAGTAACAAGATAGTGCAGTTATTTATTGAACTCCAGTAATTTTTTACT
>JAIWHQ010000097.1:0-5444 GCA_048629575.1 Thermoplasmatota archaeon
CGCATATCATCATCCAGGAGTTCCTCCACATCTCGGTCCTTCCAGAGCACCTCACGCACGCGAGTCTCCCGATCTACTCCTTCCCGATCCTCTGCATCACGTTCTATTTCCCGGTCCAGTTCAGCTAGGAGAGTGAAAAAAAAGTAAAATAACACAAAACCACAAAGATATTTTCCTCTTTACTTTTATTGTTTTCGATGGTATAAAATATCCTTAATCTGGAGTATTAATTAGAGTGAATTTCCGTATAATTATGAAGAGAAATATTAAAGATTTGGAGGTATGAGTTATGGCTATAAGAAAAAGTAAATGGGATTCAACACCTCGCATTTTTGGTCTTACATTTCTGGCTTGCATGATTGTGATAGCCGGCACTTTTGCCTGCAGCAAGGCTGAAGAAGAAGCACCAGAAAAAGGCGTAAAAATAGAAGAGGGTAAAGTTCCGTTTGAAGGGACAATCGATGTTGTCTATGGAAAATATATTTATGTCCCTGAGGTACAGGGATTTGATATTATTATTCAAGGATCTTTGGAGTCTGGTGAAATAAGCTCTCTTGAGGGAAAAGAGGTTAAAGGTGAAGCTCATATTGACTCGGAAAGGACTTCATTATTAATTGCAGATACTATAGAAGTGAAAGAAGAAAGCGGGACTTACCGGAATGTCTTTACCAGAACGGAAGAGGTTGTTTTGGAAGACTATATAGATCTACAGGGCAGAAATGAATTTACTGCCTTGAAAGATATTTCTTATGATAAGAAAGATGTCTGGGAAGAAAAAGAAAAGGCTAAAGTCTATGGAAAATTGGAAGAACAGGATGGAAATTTCAAGATCGTAGTTATAGATGAAGAAGATGGAAAACAGGTCGGCAAAATCATTGTAGATAACTTTACTGACATCGCCCAGTATTATGTAAAAAAATTAGACCTTTTTGATGGTTATTGGTTTTATGTGAATATAAAAGATACGGTAGCATGGGCAGCAAGACGGAGAACCAGGGAATTGTTTCATGCAGATGTTGTATTTACCGGATTATTTTAGAGTATAAGTCCTATTACTGGCACAATTTATTGATTATTACTCAGGGGGGGGCTTCTGCCCTCCTTTTTTTTTATAGTAAGATGACGATATGCAGGAGGTTTGTATGATGAGAGTTGTTGAGAAAAGTATTAAGGTTATTTGTTTAATTTTTGTTTTCTCTTTTAATTGTTTTTTTCTTTTTTATGATCTCATAAACCTCTTTTCCTAAAATTTCTTTTACAGCATTTGTCAATTCTTTTGTTTTTAAAGTAGATATTGATGATTCTTTTATATCATCTAAAAAAAGTTTATCATTATTATTTAAGTATTTTTTTGTTTTTGTTACTTCTTGCTGTTGTATTTTATGTTAGTGTTATACTTTTTGAATCTGGAAGACTTGCCAAAAAGTTTGGAGATGTTAAGTTGTTTTTTTATTCCATGCTATTACTTCCTATTGTTCATATGTCATATAGTTTCGGCGTGCTTATTGCTTTGATGCGGAGAAAAATATGGTGATGGAAAAATGAGGATCTAATAATTGATATTTTGTATGATGATGTGTTATTGTGTTATAACAAGATTTAAAACAAAGCCAAAAGTTAATGGTTCACTCGGGCGTTTACTATGACTTGGAAAACACTAAAATCCCAAAAGAAAGTAGATTTTCCGCTTTTCAAAGTTTTTGAAGATAAGGTTGAGCTTCCAAATGGAGAGCAACTTGATTACTATCTAGTCAAGAAAATACCTGTTGTGGTGGTATTGCCTGTGATTTCAGATAAAATTGTGATGGTTAAGCAATACAGATATCCTATCAAATCAAATTCCCTTGAACTTCCTGCAGGTCATGTATGGTCAGATGAAAAACCTGATGAATGTGCATTACGGGAGCTAAAGGAGGAAACTGGTTTTACTGCCGGAAAGATTGAGAAGATATTAAGTTATCATCCATCAACTGAATATTCTACACAAGTATATCACATATTTATTGCAGAGGATCTGAAAGATGGGGAAACAGATAGAGAGAGATACGAAATCATAGATGTAGAAGTAATGAAAACGGAATCAGTAATTGAGAAAATTATGGATGGAACTATTACCGATGGGCGAACAATAATCGCTGTGCTTCTAGCAAAATTTATGAATAAATTTTAAGGATATTGGTAATCCTTTTTAGTAATAGATTCTGCATGTTTTAAAAAGTGCTAAAGTTAAGTCTATTTTCAATTATTTTTTAAAAAGCAAAATTTCTTCCATATGATAGAACTGTCACCAATTTTTTCGCAAAATATATATAATGCATATGATATGTGGGTTTTATATGTCTGAGTTTATTATTCGGGGTCGGGAAATTATTTCTAAGATTGCGAAAGAGCATGGCAGTGGTGCGGTTGTGTATGTGCCGAAGAACTGGGCGGGTGAACATGTTTCTGTTGTTCGTGAGTTGGATGTTGATGTGGAGAAACTGGGTAGGTCTTTGAATCGTGAGAAGAAGATTGTGTATAGTTATTATGTGCTGGATATTGTACATCGGGGTCATTTGTTGCAGATGCAGAATGCGAAGGCAGCTGTGGGTAATGATGGTATTTCTGTTGTTGGTATTTTGACGGAGAAGGCGGTGTTGGAGAAGAAGCCGAAGTCTCCTGTTTTGGGTTTTGATGAACGTATGTTGTTGGCTCAGGCTATTCGTTTTAATGATTTTGTGATTTCTCAGGATACGTATTCGCCTGTGCCGAATATTTCGTTTTTGCATCCTGATATTTTGATGGAATCGCAGAGTCATGATGAGAAGGATATTGAGGAGGCTCAGCAGATTATGGATGCGATTGGCGGTCGGGTTATCACCACGCCATATTACCCGTTGACTTCCTCGTCTAAGATTAAGGATACTATCAGGAGGGAAAAAAATGAATAAGCAATTTTGGAATCTATGGAGCACATATGCTTTGACATACTTCGGTAAGGTTAATTTGAGTATTGTAATGGCAGCATTACTGATAGTATACACAGACTGGAGTATGTACTACGTAGGATTCGTAGCAAGTGGATTTTTTGCTGCATATGCAATTGGTCAATTTCTACATGGACAAATATCCGAAAGATTCAATCCATTCATATATATAGCAGTTGGTTTAACTCTTTCAGGTATAGCAAATATGCTTATGGGTTTTCTTGGAGGTTTTCTTGTAGCGCTTATAGTCCTAGAAACTTTCGATGGTTTCTTCCAAGCCATGGGTTGGTCTTCTGTTGTAAGAGCAAACGCAGAACTCCAAAAAACGGATAAAGATAGAGACAGATCTTCTACTATACTCGGATGTTCATATCAGTTTGGAACTTCTGTTACATTTATAGTGTCGGCTCTTGCTGTTGCTACTTGGGGATGGCAAGCAGGTTTTTTTGTAGCATCAATTGTCTTGATTTTCAGAGGCGTAACTCTTTATCTGACAAAGCCAAAGAGGGAATTCAAACCGAAACAGAAAGTAAAAAAGCAGATACAGTTAACATTAACACTTCCAATTATGATGAGCGGGGTTTCATTGCTATTTTTGAACATGGTTAGATATGGTGTTTTAACATGGTTTTTTGTATATCTCGTTCAACAAAGCAATATCCCAGTACATGAGTTTTTTGGTTTTGATGCTCTAAAGGTAGCACTTATACCAATAGCAGGTATTACGGGAACACTCGTGTATAATAAACTCCCTTGGAAAAAAGACCTAACAAGTGTAATGTTTCTTACAGCAATGGGAATAACTTGGCTAATCTTTCCATTTGTGAGTGGATTAACTGCTGTTGTACTTCTCTTAGCGAGTAGCGCATTTCTATATGGGCCCCATGTGTTTCTTGTTTGTACATTACCAACTCGATTCAAAAAAGATTCAGTTGTCGCATCATCTACAGGATTCATAGATGGTATGGGATATGTCGGAACTTTTATGATAGGTTTAATTGTGCCTTTCTTAGTCTTGGAAACAGGAGGATGGAATAACGTATTTCTATTCTGGGCAGTATTGTCATTTATTGCAGCAATATTTATAGCAGCAACATACTTTGGACATTTTAAAAACAATGATTATTGTTCAGTTGAATGAATAATGATTTATAAACTAGAAGGCGGGACAAATACCATTAATCCCGGATTCATGGAAAGGTAGGAACAATGAGTATCTTTGAATGGGATGTCAGGGCAGCAAAATATGACAATTTGGAATGGACCAACCGAGATAAATATATGGAGACCTTTCTCAAAATATGTGATTTGAAATCCAATTTCTATGCATGTGACATTGGAACAGGTACAGGAATAATCGCTCATGCATTAGCACACTATTGCAAAAAAATAGACGCCATAGATTACTCTGATGCTATGTTAAATATTGCAAAGAATAAACGTCGAACAAACAATATTAGCTATAAAATTATGAATGCGGAAAATCTGGAATTTGATTCCGAAACATTTGATTGTGTAACTGCTCGTATGTGTTTTCACCATATTACTCATCAGGAGAAGGCAATTAAGGAATGTGTAAGAATCTTAAAAACTGGTGGAAAGTTCGTTATCTCTGAGGGTATACCGCCACCAGGAACACGAAAGTTTTATACTGAAATGTTTAAGCTGAAAGAAAAGAGAAGAACGTATACGCTTGATGATCTCGTAGAATTATTGGAACATGGTGGATTAAAAAACATAGCTATCGAAGTGCATAAAATGCCTAGTGTAAGCATAAATAATTGGCTGACCAATTCAGGAAAGAACAAAGCTACCTGTAAGAAGATTTATGATATGCATCTGGACTGTGAGGAATATGTTAAAAAAATATATAATATGAAAATATTAAATGGCGATATATTCATGGACTGGTTAATTGCAATTGTTTCAGGAGTGAAAGGGTAAAAAAATCAATATCTTCACTAAATAAAATCTTTTATAACTGTCTAACGAATCTAATCCATCTTTCAATTACCAATATCGTCTGATGGACGGGAGAAGGATAAATGGACGAGGAAGAAAAAGCCATTGAAACACTTAGAAAAATTAAAAAGATACTTGATAAACACAACATTGAATATTGGCTTGATGAAGGAGCATTGTTAGGTGCTGTAAGAGACAAAAAACTGATTGAATGGGATAAGGACATTGATTTAAGTGTTTGGTATACAACTCTTCCAAAAATTATCCCCCTTTTTAATGTCTCAAGATAAGGTGTACCAGGAATCACTTAAGCTTGGAATAGAAACAGATACTCAGGATTTAACAGGGAGGATCATTAAAAGAAAAGGCATTGGCAGTCTAAAAAGGGAGACTATCAAACATAAGACAATTCAATTTATATGTACTATAAAACAGGTTCCACCTCCTTATTCAGCTGGTCATCATAATGGGAAGAGGGCGTACGAATTGGCGCGAAATGGTGTCTCTGTCCATCTT
>JAIWHQ010000098.1:0-5381 GCA_048629575.1 Thermoplasmatota archaeon
TAAATATTGATATTTCTACATCATTCCTGATACAACTACTCAATCTAACAAACATCAAGACCAGAAACATTTTCCACAAAATATATGCATATGCAGCTGCATATGCACGTGCATATAGATACATCATCTATCTTTACAACCTTGGGGACAAACGTTGATGTCTTTGGCATGGTTGTTCTGGAGGAAGGTCCCCCAGGAATGATTTCATTTAAAACACCTGGAGCATATACAGATGCAATTGTTGAATTGTGAAATAGCCTCAACAGGTTTATTTAGGAAATATCGTAGGATTTGAGGAATAGAATGGTCAAAATAAATATTAGTATAGAAGGAGAAGACATCGAAGAGATAATAGGCGAACTATTAAACGTTGGAATTGCCCTGTTGAAGTCTAACAGAAAGGAAATCAGTGAAATATTAGAAATTCTTGCAGATGAATCACTTGATGTCATGTTGGAACATAAAACACTTGAGAAAGGCGCGATGCTTTATAGGAAAATCAACAGCGAAATAAATTGGACGTATAAACGAGACAAAAACAAGGGATAACAATTTTCTTCATTATTAGTTTATATCTATATTTCTGTAAACTCCCTTGAGCATTTTGTTAAAATCTCGATCCCATCTTTTTTTACAAGGATATCATCTTCTATTCTGACGCCGCCAAATCCCGGGATATATACACCTGGTTCAACGGTAAATACCATGTTTTCTTTTAAAATAACATTACTTTTTGGGCTTAATCCCATACTTCCATCATGAACAGCGAGCCCAAGTGAATGTCCTGTTGAGTGAATAAAACATCCTTTAAATTTGGTGTTATCAATATATGTTTGTACCGCAGTATGTACATCATCTCCTGTCACTTCGGGCTTTATCATGTCAAAACCGATCTGTTGGGCTGCAAGTACTGTTTCATACATTTCTTTCTGTTTTTTCTCTGCTTTTCCAAAGACATATGTCCTTGTCATATCTGAATTGTATTTTTGAACGCAGGCCCCCAAGTCAAATAAGGTAAAATCACCTTTTTTTAACTTGGTATCTCCATGGCTATAATGGGGCTCTGCAGTATTTTTATCAAATGAGGAGATGGTTTCAAAAGCTGGACGATCTGCACCAAGTTTTTGCAGGTGATATTCTATTTCTGCAGCGATTTCATATTCATACATTCCTTCGTGAATTAGGTCAGGTATCTTTTTCATCACGGCATCAGAGATGCTGCAGGCTTTTCGTATTTGTTGTATCTCTTGCTTGTCTTTTACCAGCCGTACTTCCATTAGTTCCCTTGAAATGTCAGCAAATTTTGATTCTGGAAGGATGTCGTTTAATTTACAAAAATCTGCATGTGACAGACGAGAATAATTTATACCCACATTTTTAAAAGATGAAGTAAGCTTTTGAACAGTCGTCTTATAGTCTTCTCGATCGTTATAAATGTGAAGAGGCAAGTTTGCTTTACTTGCACTTTCTGCTTCGAGTTCGGAGACAACAAGACCGAGTGTACCGTCAGGATATAAAATAGCAAGGGATCCTTCGAAAATTCCTTTTGAAAGACCCGTTACATAAAAAAAGTTATCGTCAATAAAAGGATGTGTGGAGTTTTTAATAAGTATTGCGTCTAATTTCTTTTTTGTATGATTAAAAATATTTTTTACTCTCTCTCTCACGTAGAAACCACCAAGTATCTATTTGTGCCTATTACTGACATTAATTAATAAAAAAAAGAAGTAGTGATTAAAAATCTACACTGTACCTATATTGTTTTTTCGATGGTAGAGATCAGGTTTTGTAGTTGATCGAGATCTTGTTTGATGTTTTCTACTTCTTTCATCTTTTCTTGTTCAAAACTCTTCAAAATCTTCGGTAAGTCAGATGTGAGTTTGTAAAGATGGACAGGTCTTCCTTTTCCTTTCTTTTTTATATCGCGTTTTTTTGCCCAACCTCTTCGTCTGAGTTCTTGCATCGCAACACTTACTTCAGGTTGTCTGAGATCTGCTCCTTGTTCAACATCTGCAGAGCGACATTCTTCAACCTGAGAGATATAAAGTAACGTCTTTGCAAGATTTTTAGGCATCCCTAGGTCTGCGAACAATTTGACTGCTTTAGTATCCTTTTCATCCAATACGAATGATCTTTTTCGTTTCATGCTTTCTCCTCATGAAATAAATCAATTCTTAAGTATTTATATTTTTCTCTTTTTTCAATTGCATAGCCTATTTTCAAATTACCAATTTTTATATGTAACTGTATTATTTAAATCTTTTTATTTTTAAATTGCTCTCGCTCAGCATTTGTTTCGCAAGATCATCAGGATAGTCCCCAGAATAGATAATTTCTGTAACACCCGCATTAATAAGCATCTTTACACACACAACACAAGGAGTATTTGTACAATAAAGCGTAGAGCCCTTTATGGAGACACCAAACACCGCTGCCTGAATAATTGCGTTCTGCTCCGCATGAAGTCCTCGACACAACTCATGTCGCTCACCAGGAGGAATATTCATTTTTTCTCTAAGACAACCAACCTCAGAACAATGCTTAAGACCCTTTGGAGCGCCATTATATCCCGTACTTAAAATATGCTTATCTTTAACAAGAAGCGCCCCTACTTTTCTTCGCAAACACGTACTTCTTTTTGATACAAGCTCGGCCATTTCCATAAAATATTCATCGTACGACGGTCGCTCTCCCATAAAAATCAAAAGATAATAGCGTGAGGTGCTTAATATAATTATGATTTTCCAAACTCAAAAACAAAGAGAGATATTATTTCTTCAGCTTAATTTCGACTTCAAAAAAATCTTTTGGGACAAATGAATTCTTAAAAACCTTTCTTGCATCATCCTCTAACACCTGATGATTCAGATATCGAGGGCTGATATGCGTTAAAAACAATTTTTCCACATGTGCTTTTTTTGCAATCGTAGCAGCCTGAGCAGCAGTTGTATGTCCATACTCGATTGCAATATCTTCAAGTTCAGAATCAAATGTTGCCTCATGAATCAACACATCAGCATCCTGAGAGAACTCCATCATTTTCGCACATGGTTTTGTATCTCCCGAGATAACGATCTTACGTCCTTTTCTCGAAGGACCTAGAATCATATCTGAAGTGATTATCGTTCCATCTTTCAACGTTATTGACTGCCCTCTTTGAAGTTTACTAAAAAGTGGACCTTCAGGGATCCCAAGCTTTAGCGCCTTTGGTTTATCGAATTTCCCAGGACGATTTTTTTCTTCAAAACAGTATGCAAGTGCAGGAACATTATGTAAAACCTTTAAAACACGTATGACATAGCCATGAAATTCAAGAACGTCACCGTTATCTACTTCATGTGCAACTACTTTATATGAAGGACGGAAATAACCAAGAGAAAACAGTTGAGATGCTAGTTGTTTCATACCTTTAGGTCCATAGATATGAAGAGGTTTATCTCTATCATTTAACTGCATTGTTTGGATAAGCCCTGGAAGGCCAAGGAAATGATCTCCATGGAAATGAGTGATAAATATCTGAGATATCTGCATGTAACTGAGTTTTGATTTCTGAAACTGACGTTGTGTTCCTTCCCCACAGTCAAAAAGCGTTATTTCACTGCCTCTTTTTACTGCAATAGAAGTTACGTTTCTTTTCACCGTCGGCCAGCTTCCACCAGTTCCAAGAAAGATAATGCTTAGTTGCGTCATTTAAAAAGCGGATACTCACATTGGGTAAAAGCATTTTGGTTAATTTAGACCTTAACCTAAAAATAATTTTGCAATATTTTTTGATAGAACATTAAATATTTCTGATATTCCATGGTCTATCAAGGAATATTAAAAATTTTCGTTATATACAGAATTATACCGAAGATCATTGTCATACTTAGCAGGTTTTTTTGTTTTTTTATTAAAAAAAGAAGAGAAAGTCTTCTAATTTATAGTATTATATGCCGCCACCAGGATTAACATAAATAAAGAATAAGAATACTTTTCCACCTCGCGATTTTGTATCTGAACTCTCTGGTATCTCCGCTGCGACCTTTACTGCTATTTCTCCAAATCCGAGTATTAAATCTGAAGTTACTATTGCTTCAGTGCCAGCAGGAATACTTGGTGTCACGCCGCTGCTCCTCTTGCCCATCCATATTGTTCCACCATACAGACTGATGCTCCACTGTACGTCGGTTGCCTCAGCACCGCCGGTGTTTTTGATTGTTGCTTTTATTTTGAAAAGTCCACCGGTAATTTGTTCCACCTTAAGTTCAGGCGCAAAAATCGTAATATTGAAAGGTTCTGACCAGGCGCCTTCAGCATTTAGGACGTTCTTGGCTTTCCCTCTAATAGAATACGTTCCTTTTTCAGTCCATGTGTGGCTCACTGTTACATTCTCACCAGAATCATAAGGACCAAACCATTCTTCCATTGTTCCGTCATCCCAATCTATCCAATAATATACATCTTCGCCTGAAGGGTCCGTGGTCATGATGGTAAACTCATATTCTTTTCCCATGTCTCCTTCAGTGGGACCATCTATTTCGGGTGGATAAGGTCCAGACATCACGGGACTAGCTACCAACGCATAATCAGCATCAAGCTCAGGTGTTTCAATGTGGCTGTCCTGGATGATCTCGTCGGCATGAACCTCAACTGTCCAGGCGCCTGGCTCTGGATTCTCGACGAAGACACACTCTACAGTGTTCTTCGTGTCCGGGTTGCCGTCAGGTGTCGACCAGACACCGTCCAACAGGCCGTTGTTTCCATAGTAGACAGTACCGGTTGGTGAAATAACCTTCAAAGTTAGGTCGTTGATTCGATGTTGAGATTGAACTGCTGGATTACCCGGTGGATCAGCATATGTCATTGTCACTTTTAGGTTTGGCTCACCAGCTTCTACTGCGAGAATATGTTGTTCTACGTCAAAAGGTTCTAATATGACAGTCTCGTCGATGACATAGATATTCTCACGGAGATCATATAACTTTCCAACATCAGGCATTCCCCAGCCTTGATGCATGCGGGTTTTATCATGACCGGTACCAGAGAAATCGTATTGTTCAGCAGTGTTTATAAGCATTGCTTTGGCTGTTGTAAAATGAGCTTTATTTTCAAATACGCTACCGCCGGGATCTACCTCATTTCCAAATATTCCAGCATCCCACATCTCGAAAAATAGGCCAACATGACCTGCAATCATTGGAGTTGCTCCGCTTGTTCCCCCAAAACCAGAAGTATAATCATTATTTCCAGGGTATCCAACAGTTAAAATTTTGTCATAAAAGAATGCAAAAGTTGGTTTTATTCTTCCGTCAGATGCAGGTCCAATACTAGCACCATAATTCCACATATCATCTGACTTGTCAAGTGTATCATAGTGATAAACAGCGCCACCGGAGACC
>JAIWHQ010000099.1:0-5290 GCA_048629575.1 Thermoplasmatota archaeon
TGGGACAGCGGTTTTGGAATAACATTAGCGACACCACTTGGACCGGTACGCTTAGATGCAGCTCATCCTTTGGAAAAAAATACTGGTTGGCAAATTCAGTTAGGGATTCAGTATATATTTTGATTTTATCAATATATTGAAATTTATATTTTCGTTGACATTGTTCATAACATTTTAGCTTAGAATGAGAATAAATTGTCAAAATATATCACCTCTTGTTTTTGTAAAATTATTTTTAAAAACATGCTTCAACAATATTTCAGAAAAAGAAAAAAAAGAAAAATTTAGTAAAAAATAAGTCTGATTGATAAAATTCAAGATAGGGCAAAAACCGCAATATCTTGATTGTTTTTTCTCATGTTGGCATGTTTACTTCTTCCGGAGTCTACTGATCTCAACTTTTACTAGATTCCTAAGTTTTTCAGAACATCTAACAAAACGTCGTTGATATCCAACAACCAACATAATGTGTGATAACAATTACAATCACTGCGATACTTAAATGCTCTACAACAGGTCGCCAAGGTTTCGTTTTATGCTGCTTTGCCATGATAAAACTAAGAACACTAAGAAGCGATAAACCCCAGATGACACTTACAAGGACTGCTGTCGAAAGCTCTTTAAACAGTAAAACAGGGATGATAAATGTTAATGCAAATACAAATTTAGAGGAAAATGTAGCTATTGTTGCCTCCCAGATCTCTTTTGTTGTATGTATGTTTTCAAATTCTTCAGAAACATGAATGCCCATTGCATCTGAAAACGAATCAGCTATTGCAATAGTTAAAATACCTCCAATAACGGCAAGTTTTGAATGCGTACCTGAAGAAAGACCAACCATGAGTCCAAGTGTTGTAATTATTCCAGAGGTAAGACCAAAGCTAAATCCAACTCTCAACGAATGATTCATTGTCATATTGTTGCACCTCCAATCTCCTACTCATTTATTAAGGAAAAACAGTTTTTATTTTAAAGTATTTTCCATTCTAACGTATCTTTACCACATATGTAGGGACATGAGATGTATCAAAAGATAGGGGAGGGACTTTCAAATAAATTGTCTTTTTAATTCATATTTGATAAATACGCCTGCCCATAACAGATACCGCCATCACCACAAGGTATATCTTTATTTACAATCACATCGTTTTTCATCATAAATTCAGAAATCATCCTGTTGTACGCAACACCGCCCGATAAAACAATCGGCGCCTCATTTCCTGCTTTTTGTTTTGCTATCTCAAAAAATCCCTTGGCAAGATACATTTGAGCAGTTGCCGCAAGCCTACCTTTGTCCTTATTAATATTATTAAGCAGAAATTCAAACAATGAAGTTGTCATGAGAACGCTTTTCCCATTTTTGTTAGATATAACTGGTTCGAAATCATAGGGTTTTGTTGCAACACTTTCAAGAATCATCGCAGGTCTGCCATCATAGGTTCTCCTATCACAGAATCCTAATAGTGCAGAGACTGCATCAAGTATCCTCCCAGAACTAGTAGTAATAGGTACGTTAAAATTGTTTTCTAAAACCTTCAAATAGAGTCTACTTTCTTGTTCATCAAACAAACCCAACTTAATAAGCTCATTTTCGTCAAGTAATTTCGACAAGATTCCAAACAACATCTTTTTAGGGTACAACGTAGCAGAATCCCCACCTAACTGTGGTTGTTCTTCGAGATGACCAATCCTTCTGAATTCATTACCATTCTTCACATCAAATACCTCTCCACCCCAAATATTACCGTCATCACCATACCCAAGGCCATCAACAGCAATACCTACATAATCTGTAAGAGTATGTTCTGCTGCCACACTTGCAACATGGGCTTTATGATGCTGTATTTGAATCAGCTTTGCATTATATTTTTCAGCAAGTTCTTTTGCAAAAACTGTTGAGTTGTACGTTGGATGAAGATCACAGACAACAATCTCTGGTTTCAATCGTGTAAGCTTGATAGAATTATAAACAGTATCTTTTAGAAAATTAAATGTTTCATATTTAGACGTATCACCAACATACTGGGAGAGGTAGCATTTATTTTTTTTAACCGTACAAATCACGTTATTTAACTCTGCACCAACCGCAACAGTATCAAGACAATCCGTCGGGAGTCTTACAGGAATGGGAGTATAACCTCTAGAACGGCGTAAAAAAAAGGTTTTATCCTCAATTACCTTGAGAACAGAGTCATCGCATCGATTGATGATTTTTCGTTCATGCGTCAAAAAATACTTACCTATTTTTTCAGTAATAGATACCGGCTCACCCGGAATATTACATGATGTCATAAGTAGTGGTACATTGATAAAGTCAAACATAAGGAAATGCAAAGCAGTATATGGAAGTATAATGCCAATACTGTCTAACTCCGAAACCGATTTAAAATCATCTTTTTGTTTCTTTTCTATTGCAACAATTGGTCTTTGCGGACTGCACAACAATTCCTTTTCTTTTGCAGAAACACAAGCAACAGTTTCAACCATATCTATATCTTTAACCATCACAGCAAACGGCTTATATGGTCGATTCAATATATTTCTAACACGTTCAACACTGTCATCATCACATAATGAACATATATGAAACCCGCCAACTCCTTTAATTGCGATTGACTCTTTAGACTGTATGAGATCAACTGCTTTTTTTATTGTTTCAACATCAGAACTACCGCTAATGTCTTCTTTACCACATAACAGCTTTAATTTTGGACCGCAATCTTTACATGCAACAGTCTGCGCATGATATCTCCGATCAAGTGGGTTTGTATACTCCGCCTCACATTTAGAACACATCTTAAATTCATTCATTGACGTAAGTGGCCTATCATAAGGATAATCCTCTATCATTGAAAACCTTGGACCGCAGTTTGTACACGTAATAAAATAATAATTATGTCTCCTATTTTTTTTATCTTTAAGCTCTTTTAGACAATCATCACACATGAAAATATCAGCAGGAAGCTCTGTCTCCCCTTCCGAATATGTGCTTTTGAGAATTATGAAATCAGAATATGTTTTTTTTGATTTCATTTCTTTAATAGTGTAATCTGTGATTTTTGCAAGTGGGGGGAGATTCGTTAGTTTTTCTATGAAATCTTTATCATTGATTATTATTTCAACACCGTTACCCGTGTTTTTTACAGAACCAACTGACCCATTTTCTTTTGCTTTTCTATAAATATAAGGTCTAAAACCAACACCCTGGACAATACCTTGAACAAATATTTTGTACATAACGTCTAATCTTGCATAAACAATTATAGATATAAATTAATCTGTGAAAAAACTGCTTTTGAAACAATAATTTTTGAATATATCTACCGCCAGCGTCTGGCTTTCATCCTAACGATTGGATCATTTGAGATTTCACATATTTTTTCAGCGAGACTTTCAAATCCTTCACTAGTGTTGATGTTGAACTTTCCTAGCGACACACCTTGGCTATTCGCAAGGCTAATTTCGCCGGTGACTTCACCCATTTCCCCGGCATGCATACTTGTAGATATCTCAGTTGTGGCATCCATTCTACTTGCTTGAGTTAATTGCTTTTCTAGCAAGTCCGAGATAAAAATAGAGCGAGTTCCGATTTTGTTCTGATCATCAATTTTTTCAATAATATCAGTTGATAGCTCTAAAAATATTATCTTTTTTTCCATGGAATTTTGAAATGATTTGTAACTTTATTAATCTTTAGTTCAAATGCTTCATCTGCTTGGATTCATATCTATAAAAAGAGAAAAAAATATTCCAAAGATTATGCTACCATTGGATCAAATGGGTCTTTCGGTTTTCGAAAAGGGGGCTCATTGTTCCCATTCAGCTTTTTTGCAACGAGTCTTAAAAAATTTTTTTCAACAAGTTCAACTTGTCTTCTACTTAAGTTTGTTTTTCTGATAAGTGTTTCTCCATTTTCATTGAGAACCTCGATTGTTCCTCGTTCGGGGTTGGAAATCACCTTGAAAATCTTCCCTTTTGTTTGCAGCCAGGCCCAGATAGTTTCATTTGACATCGAAATCACTTTTAATCCAAATTATTTTTATAATTTTAAGTTGATTTAAAGGTATATAAACGTTGTGACAAAAGAGAGGAAAAATCAATACAAATCACTCCAAATATATCAAAACAAATCAAAACCTTATTGAGTTGCCCACAGGTAATTTTTTCATACTGACATTTTGACACAGCATGTTTATATAATATTAGTGACAGAGTTTGGCATGATACAAAATAGAGAGATGGAAAGTGAAAGAAACATGATAAAGGTACAAAGAAGAGTATTACTGTTACTAATTACCATATTGTTATCACTAATTGCCGGGATTTTTCCAATAGAAAATTGTATAGCCTTGGGTAATACTATTTATGTCGATGATAGCAATACTGATGGACCTTGGAACGGAACACAAGAACATCCATATCAATACATCCAAGACGGAATAGATAGTGCAAACTCTGGCGATACAGTTTATGTTTATAGTGGAACATATAATGAGAATGTCGAAATTAACGAAAACATAACTCTAATCGGCCAAGATAAGACTACTACAACTATCAACGGCGCTTCCAGTAATAAACATACGGTAAAAATGTACGGTTCTGTTTCATCATATCTTAATGTTGTGAGTATTACTGGATTTACCATTAGAAACGTGGTTGGCTCAAGTAACAGCTGGGATGGTATTTATGGTGAATATATAGAAAATTGTAGTATCACAGACTGTATCGTTAAGGATAGCGACGATGGAATTAAGGTTAAAAGGCTTTATTATAGTACCATAAGTGGAAACACAATAAAAGAGAATGATGCAGTTGGATTATATCTAATAAGTTCTAACAATAATGAAATCAAGACGAATACAATTCAGAATAATCAGAAGGGAATACATATTTATTTATCTTCTAACAACAATCTCATATATCATAATGATTTTACAAACAATGGTCAAAACGCACAAGATCCATTAACAAATTATTGGAGCTATAACTCCCAAGGAAACTACTGGGATGACTACAATGGCTATGATAACAATAGTGATGGAATAGGTGATACTCCTTATTTAATATCTGGTACAGCAGGTAGTCAAGATTATTGTCCATTATGGGAAGATGGGGATGATGTGGCCCCATATATATCAATCAATTATCCAAATGAAAATCAATTATTTAAAATGGAATAAAAAAATCCTTTGCACTGTGTAATTATTTAGACGTTTTAAACATAAAAAAAGATTAAAGAAAACATCGGTTAATGCCAATAATTTGAAACAAACTTAAGATGATAATAATT
>JAIWHQ010000100.1:0-5194 GCA_048629575.1 Thermoplasmatota archaeon
TTGAGAATGGATCTGGTATTTTCCATCATACATATATTGACAATCTCATTGATGTGCTTCTTACCGTTATGAAAAAACCCAAAGCTATTGGTGAATCATTTGATATAACTGATGGAGATCATTTTGTTACATGGAGTAGATATTTGAATGATCTTGCAGAAATCGCTGGAAAAAAACCTATTAACAAAAACATGTCAAAGACAACAGCATCTATTCTCAGTAGACTCATGATGATCCTCTATAAGGTTACTAGAATTACGCCACTTCTCACACCTACAGTGGTTCAAATATTTACAAACAAAACAGAAATATCTATAGAGAAAGCAGAAAAAATCTTGGAATACGCGCCAAAAATTGATTACAAAGAAGGAATGAAACAAGTTACTAGATGGTTACAGGAAGAAAACCTTGTTTGATTAATGCCAAAATTTAAAGATATATGGCATATTTAATGCAGGACACAAAATTATGTTAAGAAGAATAACTGAAGGATTTTTTTCATTATTCATATACATTTTTTATAGGCAGATCGGAACAAAATTTCGAACTGATGCTTTAAAATTTTTTTGGGATATCTTTTTTGTAGTTTTAGAAAAAATTGGTTTTAAATTTGATGTTATATCTAGTAATTACATCAAATTATATGATGATATCGTTGAAAAAGAAATCTGTATGGCAAAGATATCATCAAAAGATCGTATTCTTGTCATAGGATGTGGATCTCTTCCTGCGACAACTGCTCTTATTGCAATGAAAACAAAAGCAGAAATCACTACGATAGATACTGATCTGAAAGCGGCCCATGAAGCATCGTATTTTTTTAAAAATCTTAATTTAGAACGTCAAATAACGGTAGAACATGCCGATGGTCTTAAGTATCCAATTAGCAAGTTTGATGTCATTTTTGTACTTTATGGCGTACAACAGCAAAAAGAAATACTTAATTATTTGGCAGAAAACATGCAGGATACAACAAAGATTATTTTTAGAACCGTCTGTGATACACAAGGTAGATTATCCAATAAATCCATTGATGTATCACGTCTTTTCTTAGTGAAAGATCATGTGAGTTCAGAATACTTAGGTTCTGTAGATTCTTTACTTTTATTAAAAAAACGTTGAAGAATTGATGTATGTTTTTAATCGATTTTGTGTTTTACCTTTGAAATGACTACTTTTACATGATCCAGCCGTTCGTCTTTTTGTATTTCATCCACTTCGTGTACCACAATATTGATTCCATGGCCAATCTTTTCAGAAAATCGTTTCTTCAACTCTTCAAGTATCTTCTTAACAGAGGGTCCTTTGTTTCTTAATTTCTCATCTATCACAATGAGTATCTCAATTTCATCAATTGTTTGTTGAATGATTTGAAACTGTTTTATTTTATATGTTTTAAATTCATCCATAATTTTTGCAGGAATGCCAGTAACTGTAAGTGGTGATAATAATTTTTTATTCGGTAAAATGATAAGGTCTGTAGATCGCCCCTCGATTTGTTTAATGACCTGAGAAGATATTGTACAACCTGGTTTCTTTGTCGTTGGTACAACGAAGTCTTCTATGCCTTTATATCTGATTATTGGTGTACCTTTTCCATAGAGTTTTGTTACAACGAGATGGCCTGGTGTATCTGGTGGAACTGGCTTGTTTTCGTCATCTAAAAACTCAAGATAGACAAAATCAGAATGAACGTGGTAATATTTTTCTTTACTGCATTGAAATGCAAGAGGTCCTGCTTCGGTTGTACCATATATATCCAAAATTTTTGCATTAAAGCTGTTTTCTACATATGTCCTTGTGTAGTTGTCCAGCATCGCACCTCCAGATACAATACAAGATAGCTTGATGCTTTTTCCATATCCATTGTTTTTCAAAAACGCTAGTTTTCTTAGCATGTTTGGATCAGAGCCAAGAAATTTGGGTTGAAACTCATCCATTTCTTTAATTATTGTCTCAGGCTTTTCTGTAATATCAATATATTTTAAATTTTTCAATGACATGAACTTACTAAGAAACGGCAGAGTGCTTTGACCAAAAATCGTATGTTCAATACTTCCTGGAGCGTTATCAATAACCATCATGATTTTTGTTTTCTGCCAATTTCCTCCATATGTTTTAAGGCTTCGTACAAAGGCGATGAGGCTTTTTATCGCAGAGAATGCATCAACATATATAAACACAGGTTTTCCTGTCGATCCAGAAGTTGATAAAAGAAAGTTATGTTCTTTATCAAATCCTTTTGGTATGATTCTATCTGGGTAGTTTTCTCGTAGGTCATCTTTGGTGATGAATGGAAGTTTTCCGATGTCATCTATTCCTTTGATGTCGTTTGGATGAATGCCTGCTTCTTTGTATTTCTCATAGTATAACGGGATGGTGTATGCATATTTCACCATCCTTTTCAGTGCTTTATCTTGATATTGTTTCAGCTGTTTGTCGTTAATATGTTGTATTCTCTCTAAATCGGAAAGATAACTTTTTGCGATGCGAAGGAGAAATACAGGATTTATGAAAGGATTTGTTGTCATTGGAATTCCTTTTGAATTGTTTTTATTGATTATCTCGTAATATATAAATCTGTCTTTTTGTTTCTAAACAAGAAACCCTATTTAAAGAAATCTTTGGTTTCTTAACAGCTAAGTAAATGATAAAATGAGTAGTTTTACAATCGTTAAGAGTTATATGCAAGCGCGAGTTAGCGAGAAAAGATCACGGGAGAAAATATTATGTCTACAGGAGAAAAAATTCCGTAAAATGATTAAGTTTGCTTATAAAAATTCTTCATTTTATCATGATCTCTATCGTTCTAAAGGTATTTCTGAAAAAGATCTGGATGTTATTAAAATCGATGATCTGCCCGTTGTTGATAAAGACGTTATTATGGATAATTTTGATGATGTCATTACAACACAAGATATTGATAAACAAAGTATCTTAGATTTTCTTGAGGAGAGTAAAGATCCAAACGAGTTGTATCTAAATAAGTATCATGTTGTGCATACGTCTGGTTCCTCGGGAAAGATTGGAGTTTTTGTCTACAGCAAGAAGGATTGGGATAGCTTTTTTCCGTATATTACGAGAGTGTTTGATTTTAAATTTAAAAAAAATAAATCTGTCTTTTTTGGTGCAGCCGGTGGGCATTTTCTTGGTGCCAGCTTTAACGCATGGTTAGGTATTGGTCTTTCGAGGTTTTTTGTTGACTCGTGTATACTTGACATCACCAGGCCTTTAGCGCTTCATGTTAAGAAATTGAATGCGTTTCAGCCTAATATTTTGGGGGGATATTTTACAGGGCTTAAGATTCTTGCAGAAGAACAAGAGAACGGACGCTTGAAGATACATCCAGACGTTATTGTTAACTGTGGAGAAGGCATTGTTTCAAAAGATAAGGAATATATTGAAGGAGTCTTTGGTGTTTCTATGGCAAATCTTTATGGACTTGCTGAATGTCCTGTGATGGGTGTTGGAAAGAATAGGTATGATGGTATTTATCTTATGGATGATATTGTTCTTGTAGAAATAAGAAAAGATCATGCTCTTATTACAAATCTTTATAATAAGACACAGCCTCTGATTCGATATAAAATAAATGATTTTTTTGAAGAAAAGATTGATGCTTGCGGGAAAATGCCGTTTACTCTTGTTGATAACATTGTTGGGCGAAGTGAAGCTATGCTTTGGCTTGAAAATAATGAAGGAAAAATGGATTTTATTCATCCTCTTGTTATTGTAGAATTTTATGTAAAAGGCCTTGAAAAGTTTCAAATTGTTGTTAAGGATAAAAAATCGTTTGATTTTTTGGCAGTGATAACAGATACAGATAAAGAACAGGTGGTTAATAAAATCAGAGAGAAGCTTGATAAAATCCTTTTGGAAAAAAATTTTACAAACGTGCGGTATCATGTAAAGTTTGTCGACGATCTTTCCGTTGACCCTAAAACAGGAAAATTTAAGTTGATTGTAATAAAAAACCAGTAATATTTGGATAATTCAGTAATTGTGTGATGTGTTATTACACAGTAAAAGAAAAATCGGTGCAATCACTTTCTGTTTTTATATGTGGAGAATCATTTATTTACAGCAAATATTTAAATATGATTGGTTATATATAATATATATACTTGATGGAAGAAAATGATATTTTAGGACTTGGAATTCGCAGACAGATTTTTAAGTTTATTTTAAATTATCCTGGTTTACATCTGCGGGAACTATCGAGGAATCTTGATGTTCCAAGGACTACGCTTGATTACCATCTTAAGTATCTTGAAAAAGAAAATTTTTTATTAGTAAAATCAGAAAATCGATTTAAACGGTATTATGCGAAAAAAAAAGTTGGAACTGCCGATAAAGTAATCCTTGGTCTTATGAGACAGTATATTCCTCGTAGAATCATCTTGTTTTTGTTCCTCTATCCTGAGCATTCTCGGATGGACATCAGTCAGGATTTGGAGATACCACCTACAACATTATCGTTTCATTTTAAAAAACTCATGGATATGGATATTGTCGAAAAGAGACGATTGGGTCATAGTTATGCGTATAGGATAAAGAATCAAAAAGAGATGTATAATGTGCTTATCTCATATGAAAGCAGTTTGTCAGATGATGTCCTGGGTCCTTTTTTAGAATATGTAAAATATGTGATCCCTGATGGAATTCCTCCGAGTTATCGTCATCGTCGTAAGAAAAAAGATATCGATGAGATCATTGAAGCTATTTATGAAATATTTCCTAATCCGTATCATGTATAGTGTTTTGATTGGGTTTTTGATTAAATGATTTGAGGAGTTTGTTCTTTTTTGCTTGATTTTTGGCTAACTTACGAAGTTTGGTCTATAAAGTTTATATAGAATGGACGACAATGGGTGCATAAGCATGTTAATGTTTAGCATCTCAGGGAGATAAAATATGAAAAAAAATGTTTGCCCAGACTTTAATTAAGACGATCCTTGGTAGAGCTAAATTAATAATTAAAAAAGAATGAAATGTGAATAAAATGGCCGTAGTTGAAGTGTAGAGATTGATAGATTACATTGAGATGGAACTGAGGCAAGTAGTATGGAGCCTAATGTATCGAAAAAGGAGATGAAAATGAGAACTGCATTAAAGGTTCTCAGAGTAATGGATTATTTTGCATGGTATTCGGCATCTTGGAATGGTATTTCCTACTGTAGAAAGTAGATACATA
>JAIWHQ010000101.1:0-5169 GCA_048629575.1 Thermoplasmatota archaeon
ATGCCTTGTTTTAAAATAGTTTATTCTGATGGAAGACTTGGCGGGTTTGGACTAGGCATAGATGATAAAATAAGAAGATTAAAACAGGATGATGTATCTGTAAAGGATGGCCGTATCGTTGATTTTGAAGATGTTTTGTTTGATGAGTTTAAAACCGATTATCCTTTAAAGAAACTTAGGGCGGAACAGATAGAATTGAGTAAAAAAGTAGAGATTGTAGATGGCTTTGATGAGATAGAAACTGTTGCTGGTTTTGATGTGGCATATCCAAAAAATGATTTTGATGATTGCTGTGGGGCATGTGTTGTTATGGACTATAAAACAAAGAAGATTATTGAAGAAAAAACAATTTTTACTAAGACTTTCTTCCCATATATTCCAACGTATTTATCATTTAGAGAATTACCATTTTTGAAAAAATTAGTCGAAAGTTTGGAATCCAATCCTACAATTCTAATGATCGATGGTAATGGGGTATTACACCCATATGGAATCGGTATTGCATCTCATGCAGGCATCAGCTTTAATATTCCAAGTATCGGAGTAGCTAAGAGTATGCTATGTGGCAAGTTAGAAAACAATATAGTGAAGATAGATAATAAAAAAATGGGATATACTTTATTTTCATCCAAACGAGTAAGAAAACCTGTCTATGTTTCCCCGGGTCATAAGATATCTTTAGAAACCTCTCTTGATGTTGTAAAATATTTGAGCTTTTACAAGAATCCTGAACCACTAAGGCAGGCACATATTCTGGCTACAGAGAGTATCTAATCAAGATCTGTAAGCTCCTTACTAGATATTACAGGTATTCCTCTGTTTTGGAACCATTCTTTATATTCTGATACCTGGGATTTCTTTAGAGATTTCCTATGAATATATGCTGCTTTTACGTTAGGTGTTGCCTGTAGTGTCTTTTCAAGCATTTCATCGTCTATATTCCCTGCTTTTATCTGGTATGTAGGTATCATGTGTCCAAATGCTACTTTCTTTTCAAAGATTACATCTGTGAATCTTGGTGCATAGTGCCCACCGCCAACCCCGATAAGTACAGGTATGTCACTGGGTAGATCTTCTTCATAATGATATGATCCGAGCAGTTCAAGTACTGATTTTGCAATTACATCTGCAGGATCTTGTTTTTTCCATTCTTCTTCAGTACTTCCCACTTCTGCAAAAAGAGTGGGTATATTCATGTAGGGTCCATGGTGTGTAACTTCGAAACAAACCTGATGGTGAAGTTTTGCTTGTTCAGCATTTTTTTTAATTATTCTTAGCAATTGTGTCATTAGTCGAGGCGATGATTTTGAAAGAGTTCGTGTTTTCCCTCCAAACTGTGCTTCTCCGTAGTTGCCAATTGGATGTGTGGTAAGAGTTGGTTCTCCTGTTTTGCTTTTATGACGGGAGATATATATAGCTTGTTTTGGTTTTATTCCTAGTTTTTCCTCTACTTCTTTATCAAGCATTTCATGTCTTATCGTTCTGTCGTTTATTGTAACGATAACCACATCTTCCATGTTGGAATGTCTGTAGACTGTGTTTTCATAAAAAGTATCTATTTCTTCCCAATTTGATTGCTTTAGAAGTCCTTTTTTAATGTTAGTACTGGCAGGATCTTCGGTAGAAGACACAATTAAAACAGTCATAAAGTTTCGTCCTTCATCAGTAGAAACATCAGATCTTTTTTAAATCTACTCTTCCGGATTATGCTCTTCTCTTCCCAGCAACTCCTTTATTTTCTGCTTTTTCACTAGGAAATGTATCCTATCTTTTAATGTGCATATTCGTGCAATGTATTGTATTTCGTTTGCTTCCTGTTGGCTCGATAGTAATCCTGCAACATGCATATTTATCTATATCATTCTTATAATTATACTTATAAAGGATTTGTTGTACAACTGTTACCATACATATGCAATAATTATTTTTAAAAATATAATTTTTTTATGTGATTCATGTTGCGTTCAGGATAATTTGTATTGTTCAACGACACCTTCACCCGCGTCCCTAAACGCTCTAGAGACGCCGCCAACACCTAGCTTTATTCCACCAAATATTCGCGATACAATAAGAACATGCTGGTCCAGATTATGTTTTTTCAATATTTCCAGTAACACTCTTCCTGGATGTCCAACCTCTCCGTCATCCTTGAACGATTCAATGATTTGTTGGTTTGAATTGTTGAAAAGACGAAGTGCGTAACAGTGATGATTGGCCTTTTTATATGACCTTCTGTGGGATTTGATTATATCTGTGATCTCATCGGTTTTTTCTAGTTTATATAGGTGGGCAAAGAAACGTGAATGTTGTACAGTCAGTTTTACTGCTGCTAGTTCCTGCATGGTTTTTGGTTAGAACAAATGTGTTTTAATGTTTTTTGGAGGATATGAGAAATACAATGTATTAGACATATAAAAGCATCTATAAAAAGATATATAAATATATAGTTGTATGTATCTCTTCGTGGAATACATGTTTCCGCTAACGGATTGATTTCCTCCTTGTAAACATATTTATCATGGTTGTCTCTTGAGAAATCAACCTTTGCAAAAATACAGTTTTATGGAGGATCATCTATAAAAAAGTCTATGTGTTGTATCTTATTTGTACCTGTTTCTTCTAAAAGAATGTATATTTTTCCTGTTTCATAATATGTCTGTGCCCAGCCGAAATACTCGCCTCGTCAGGTATTGTACCTCCAGCCCAAATTTCTGAGGAAGTGGGAGGCTGTTTTCCCCCTCCGATTGAACTGTCAGATGATGAATCGCCGGTCCAATCTTTTGGAAAATCTGGGGGGTGTCTTTGTTCTCCAATTGGATAAGGAAACGAAAGTACGAATGCTGATAAAATCACGAAAAATGCGATTAAGATAAAAATAGTACAAGTCTAGAATGTTTTTTGTTCATTGCAGCTGCTAAAGGCATTGTGAATTGCTTATATAAAATATTTTATTTTATGGAGAAACTTGGGTCACATCTGGGCTAAAATGAATATATTATGGTCCGTTGATTTTGCGTTTCTCTGTAATTTCCCTCAGTTTTTTCCTGATAGTAGTATGGTAACTATGAAGCCAAGAGCAAGAGGCAAAATAATGATATAATAGATAATGTCAAGCTCTCTAAAAAACGAAGTTAGGTCATAACCATAAATCTGTAGCAAGACTAGGGAAACCAGAACAATGGGGATTGATAATGCAAGTATAAATGGTAATGCTTCTCTATTCATTTGCTCTCTCCCTTCCATCATAAACACTTTTTTGATAATTAGTTTATGGTAGAATAAAATATATACTCTTAATCATATCTTATCATATATATCAAATTTGAATTCACTCCTTCTTTATGGGGCTATAGTGTTTGTTACCTTTGAATATATCATTTACTGAACAGTTAGTAAACGTAACATCCATGTTGTCGGGTCTGTATTCTCCATTTAGTGTATCCCAATAGACTTCTATGTTCTCCTTATCAATAGCCAATATAATGCCCATATATTCTTTTGATTTGCCATTCTCCTCTTTGTATCTACGTTTTACTCTATCTCCTAACTTAAAAGCATCATACAAAGAGGGATACCTTTTATTTTTCTCTTTATTTTTTGCATATTGTATCATTACCTCACCCTTCTCCATGATAATATTTGTCACTAACGGTATTTAAAGATATCTTGTAAAAATGTCAAAACTGAAATATTGCAAGAAATGCGGATTTTGTTTTTTTGTATTTCCAATCAAGTGGTTTTAATAGTTCCAAGAATGGGCTCGTATATTAGGCCTTTATCCATCAGTGAGGTAAGTGCCTCCTCGATTGAATCTTTATCGAGTCCAGTTTTTTTACATTTATCTGTGATGGAATCCCAAAGCGCTCCCTCGTCACCCTCAATATCCTTTATAATTTTTAAAACAGAGTTTTCAATCTCCTCAAAATCGTCCTTTTTTTCCTCATCTAGTTTAGTCTCTGTTTCTTTTGGTTTCTTGTCCTTCTTTCCCTCATCTATTTTCATATCCATTTGGGTGTCTGGTAATGTATCTTTACCAGGTGTAAGGTATTGTAACGATTCTTGAATTAGTGTAATGTACTTATTCACGTCAATATTTTTATAATTCTTGATGGCTGAAACTATTCCTTCAGAAAGATCTATGCTATATCCTAGTTTTTTTAAATCATCGGCATTTGGTTGATTCATCTTAGTTGCTTCGACAACTGCCTCAATCCTGTCCTTAGTGCTTGTGCATGTTTCCAAAATCCATTGATTTCTAATATCTGCGTTAACTTCCATTATTCTTTCGGGTCTGATTGAGACATACAACTCTTCTCCGTCCTCTGGTCTATATGTTCTTGATTTTCCAACGACTGCTACAAAAGCAGGGACTTCAATACTGGAAAGAGCATCTGTGGCATTTTGTTGATACTGACCAGAATACAGCGTGAAAACACCCGTAGGGTCAGAAACGTGAGCCCTCAATAGATCTCCACTCTCTGACATATTTTCCACATCGGTAAGAACGCCAATAATAAACAAGCGATTGATCTTGGCACCCAAGGGAGTGACGATGTAGGATGGAGCCATTTCCCCCTCGCCCTTTATTTCGACAGTTGAATCATTATACTCACTTGCAAAAACTCTCCAAGCAACCTCTCGTTTCATTGTATCTCCTCCAAATCTTGAGATAATTTTTTGGCTTCTCTATCTATATCAACATCGACAAGCTTAGCTTCCTTTGCAATAATCGTGGTACCAAAATTATCGCCAAGCGCGTTACCCTGCACGTTGATTCTATGGGTGAAAAGCAATTTATTCATTTCATCAACCAATGCGTTTTCATCTTTTGAGCCTTCAACTAACTTTTCACACTCTTCAAGTGTTTTTCCTAGTAGTTTCTCAGTTAATTCTCTACCAATGATTGCACTTGCTGCACCAGTACCATCATCAACAACAAGCTTAATTCTTATGTCTGGCTTGCCTTCTACTTTCCCATGAATTTTACATTCATCATTCCATAAAACGCGATCACATTCAGGACATCGCATGATCAAACCAGAGCCGGGTCTTACCTCTATGACGGTACCCTCTGCCTCAATATCTAATGCACCATGTCTTTCCACCAGCATATGGAGAGGTATTTTCTGTGTATGTATCTCACCTGGGAGCTTGCTTTCATCTAGTTTT
>JAIWHQ010000102.1:0-5135 GCA_048629575.1 Thermoplasmatota archaeon
ATGTTAACCACAATACCATTAGGCGTTGCAATTCAGCCAAAAGATATCAATATAGATAGTTACTATAAACTCATAAAAATTCTTACATGAACAAATATTGTAATTTATCTTAGAAAGAAAATTGAGTATATAAAAAAACGATGGGGGTACCTGGCTATATGGGCTACGCGCACATACCAGAGGAGGATAGAAGAATCAAAGGATTTTAATATCGATTTTGAATAACTTCGTCCAACTAAAACAAAGTTGATCAATCCTTACGTTGAAAGACATTGCGGGCAAATTTAGAGGTAATATCTATAGAGCTTCTACTAGATTGTTGTCTTGATTTATTCAATAAGGTTATATGTCACTTTAATTTTAATCATAATGTATGCTTGAGGAATTTACTTTTTTACTCTCCGGGATCATCTTTGGTTTAACCCTAGGGGTATCTCCTGGACCATTATTGACATTAGTTATTTCCGAAACATTAAAACACAACAGAAAAGAAGGAATAAAAGTTGCAATTGCCCCCATCATTACAGATTTACCCATAGTTTTGATAACCTTGCTGATTTTATCAAAAATGTCCAATTTTGACCCGATTTTAGGCTCCATTTCAATACTTGGTGCAATATTTATCGGATATCTGGCTTATGAAAATATCTTCACAAAGAGTGTTGAACTCAATATCCAAGATGTGAAACCACAATCACTAAAAAGAGGGATCATAGCCAATTTTCTAAGTCCCCACCCTTATATATTTTGGTTTATCATAGGTGCACCAACTGTATTAAAAGCATTGGACATTAGCCTTTTTTCCGCAGTGTCATTTATACTAGGATTCTATGTATTTTTAGTGGGATCAAAAATATTTATAGCGACAGTAGTTGAAAAATCTCGTTCTTTCTTAAAAAGTAATATATATGTTTATGCGATTAAATTTTTGGGAATATTACTATTAATATTCTCCTTAATGTTTTTGATGGAGGGATTAAGATTCCTTGGAGTAACCTGAGTTTGAAAGTATATTAACCAGCTTTACTACTTTGTTTATTTACCACATGCAAGCCAAGAATGACAAGTGCTCCACCAAAGACAAACAACCAGGTGATTTCATCTCTGAAGAAAATGTAACTGATTATTGTTGACAATACTGGAACAAAATAAAGATAAACACTGATCTCTGAAGCGCTTTTAATCTCGAGCGCCACATACCATAAAACATATCCAACAACAGTTGGAAATACTCCAAGAAATATTACAACACTCCAACCAGTAAGTGACATTGCCGCTACTTCTTCAAAGAGTGAGCTACTAATAAAAGGAATTAATCCAAGACTACCAAGTAAACATACATAAACGGTTAGCGAGAGTGCTGAGTATCTTTGAAGCATTTTTTTACCGGCAACAGTATAACCTGCCCCCAGTGCTGCTGCTAGAATAACTGCCAAAGCACCAGATATGTATTTTACCTCAAGAAGAGCATCTGATCTGCCAACCGTAGAGATAATAACTACTCCAACAAGAGAAAGAATGACCCCTAAAACTATTTTTATTGTGATTTTTTCTTTTAAAAATATTGCTGCCAAAATGACAACAAATATTGGGATAGTGGCAATAATTACACTTGCAGCACTTGCTGAAATGTATTGTTCACCATAATTAAGTCCGAAATGATATAGTATAATCCCCAGAAATCCTACAAGAAAAATAGGAACAATATCCTTTTTTTGAATTTTTGAGAATTTATTAGGTTTTACAATTAGTAGAATAAGAAAAACGATACAGACTACTAAAAGACGCATAATTGTAAGATTTACTGGCGAGAGTTCTTCTAACGCAATTTTAATGAATGGAAACACAAGTGCCCAGAAGACAATAGGCATTCCAATTATTATGAAGAAATATTTTTTTGCGAATGTGTCTTTTTTTGCAATCTGTTCTGACATTGTATGGTACAGGCAAATGAAATGTTTATTTAAATCATTTCAAATTATTGCTTTTCCAAAACTATAAGTTCTCAGGTATATTTTTGCATTTGGAACTACTGCTGTTTTATCTCTTTTACCACACCTCTTTTCGATAACATGTCCCTCATATCAGCAGGTAGAGATAATACATCACCTTCCCTGAGATTATATTCCTTCATATCAGTTCCAATAAACTTAGGTATGCCTTTGGTTACTCTTACCACAGGTTTAGAGTTTTCTTGTCCCCCATTTTTCTTGTCTTCTTTCTTGGGCTCAACAGTTTTCTCTTTTTCAGTGCTTCCTTTCGATTTTTTTTCCAAAACTTGCTTACGCATTTGTGTCATTAACTCTAAGGTTGATTCAAACAAATCCTTTTCTACATCAACAAGATTTTTGAGATTTGGATCCCCCCCATGGGCCTTTGAAATTGTCGCCAGTAAAATCTTTTTCTCACGCATTTCATAAATACTTGTTACAATTTTATTTGTGTCCCGTATCTCGACTTTTAGAAGCATTTGTTTCTGAGGTGATGATTCTTTTCCAAGCCGATCATCCAAATTTTCTAAATACTTTGACAAATCATTGTAAAAATTAGATTCTATTCTTGTTAAACTCGGTGATTTTTTTTCCATTTCTTGGATTCTTCTAAGAGTTTTATAGTTTATTTCATCAGCATTCATCTATTTCTCATAAATTATATCACCAGATATGTTAAATAAATTTTGAGTGAAAAGATAAAACATACAACAAATGCATGTTAAACAAAAAACCCATCAGCAAAAATAAAAATACAACTGCAATATCTACCCCCACTATAATCCAGTAACATGTAAAATTACAAAGGTGAAAAAAACATGCCATTTGCAAAAATTAACAATGTAGAAATTAATTACCATACCGTTGGAGATGGACAGCCACTGCTTTTTATTGCTGGTCTCGGCGTAGATAACATGTGCTGGATTTATCAAGTACCTAAGTTTCAAGAATTTTTCAAGGTCATAGTTTTTGACAATAGGGGCATTGGTAAAAGCACTGGAAGCATTGCTCCATACAGTATAAGGATGATGGCTGATGATGCAGTCGAGTTACTAAAGTATCTTAATATCGAAAAATCACATATAGTAGGTACCTCTATGGGTGGAATGATAGCACAAGAAATAGCAATCAATTACCCCAATATGGTTGATAAACTTGTGTTATGTTCAACATTTGCCAAACCGCAAAACATGGTAGAAATAATCATGAAAGGCGTGAAAGACATTATAGGATACAATGCTCTGGACATATTCGGGATAAATCCACACAGGCTTGTTTTTGAAAAACTATTCAGTTATCTTCTTCAGCAAATATTTTCTGAAGAATTTCTCTTGGAAAATAAGAAATTAATAGAAGAAACACTGCGGAAATATCTTTCTAAACTCACATATGTAGAAACGTTTTTGAAACAGACTGGAGCTGTTTATACACACAATACTATTGATAGATTAAATCTGATAAAAGCAGAAACACTTATAATAACAGGCATGGAAGATAAGCTTGTGGTGCCGGAATGCTCAGATATACTAGCGGAAAAAATATCGAGGTCAAAACTGAAAAAAATAGAACATGCTGGACATGGAATGCATTTTGAAATGCCAGATGTTTTCAATAGGATAGTAATAGATTTTCTATCAGCAAAAACAGAATGACTTGAGTCTACACAGCAGTTTCTATAACATTAACAAATCAAATGATGTTTGCTAGCCTTCTTCCGATTAAAAAAACCGCCAAATAGGTAGGCAACTCTTCTTCCCCTGCTACAAGATTAAATTCTTCTCCATTCATTTTCATATGAACAGACCCATTTAGCTCGACTTTTACTGGGTCATCTGGGAAAACAACAGCATCCCTCAGTGGATCAAAATCCCCTAAATCATCCAAGGTTGTCTTTGTTACCTTTAGACCTGTCTTTGCATGCAGGGATGATGGCAGCCTAATAAGACGTTTAACATCACAAGTTACAGGTTCGTCAGTTTCTCCTGCACTCATAGAGACAGCCGTCTTTCTCAAAGCATTATTAAGAAAAAATTTCCTAATGGTTTTTGACTGATCTAGGTTGCCTTCCCTAATTCTTTTCACTCTTTCTTCAGAGAGATCATCCAAGAGTCTTTCAGCATCAGTTCTTTTTACTCCATATTCCTCCAGTTTCTTCATGGGATCTTCGCTTTTCATTATCTCATCTACAATATCAATTATACCTCTACTTATTCTTCCCCTCCAACCCGATGCATCAGGGGTGGGCATTTTAAGGCTTTTTCCACTTGGATATCTCCTTGAACCATATCGTTTTATACCTGTTACTCGTTCACGAAAAATCAAAGAATCTTTTAAGTCTCGTCCCGTGATGTAATCCACAATTTCCCTTCGTTCATTACTATCTAAATCAAAGATAGTTTTGTCTTTAACGTGACAATGATATCCCCTACCTCCGCTGAAATAAAGGTCTAGGTTTTTTTCATCAAAACCAAAATCATTAAGTAAAAAATCATCAACTAATTTGTAGAATTCCTTTTTCACCAGTTCCAGTTGCTCAGCATAACTGTACTTTTCTGCATTAGCTAGATGATCTGAATCCAAATCAAAAATGAGTTCTGCACCCATCCAGTTTTTTTCCTGCATGGTTGGTGCACCGGGTTCCTGATAATATGCAGTGGAATAATATGTATGGGCGGGAACTCTTTCTTTTAAAAAACTTTTAAAGTTTATTTTTTTGTCAAAGGAAAGATGTCTTATCATTCCCTTTCCGCCAAAAAGGACAAATGCAAATTCTCGTCTTCCAAAACGATCAGGTAGTTCAATATCTATTGTCTCATAGTATTCTCTAAATCTATTTTTTAGAAATTCTAAAGACTCTTTGGAGGTAAAGAAATCACCCATTGAAAAAATCATATGGTTTATTAGTCTATAACATTTATTCTAGAATAATTTAAGATAAAGTATAATTTTGAGGTGAAAGTTTTATGAAAGGCAAACCATTACAGGTACCAATGAGAGATGTTATCGAAGATGAGATGCTTTCATCATCTGTTGTAAAGGATATGAATGCACTTGATTTTGACTATATGCCAGAGGAACTTCCACATAGAGATGAACAACTCCGTTTTCTTGCCCAGATGTTCAAACCCGCGCTATCATGTATTT
>JAIWHQ010000103.1:0-5086 GCA_048629575.1 Thermoplasmatota archaeon
GACGAGTATTTTCCTCTGAGAAAATCCACCTAAGTCTCCTATCAATGTATCCTGATTATTATTTCTTTTTAACGGCACTACCCGGGCAAATCAAGTTCATCTTACAATGTGAACAAGAGTATTTTCTACCAATTCCACCACTATAAAACGAAATAGCTAGTAGCAACATTAATACAACAATCTTATACCAAGAAAACCCTTGTATAATTGAAACAATTAGTAAGATCAATGGGATCATCATTAATAGCCCATATGTAGCCGGAGCGAGTTTTAAACCAACACTATCCTTGAAATCCTCAACGTTTCCTTTTTTAAACATTTTGGCAGAAAGCTTACCCCATCCAAGACCGCACCATTTATCATAATAATAACAATTCCTACAAACAAGTTTCCGCAATACAATATATACCATAACAAATGCAAAAACAAAATATATCCCCCCAATAAGTGGATAGAAATACCAACACGCAATAGCTCCAAGAATAAACCAGATGAACATCGTAAGATTACCAAAAATCATCCGCCCCTTAGGATATATTTCTAAACCATCCTCGTTTATTTTAATATTTTGTGACATCAAACTCAAAAAGGAAAATTCATTTCATATTTAATAATTTACTGAATATCCAACATTCTCAAACTCTAATCATAAAACATGATTATAGTTAATCATTTTCTCCTGTAAGAGTCGAATTTAATCTCCAATTATTGGATAAATCAGATCAATAACTTACTAGGTGTGACTATCACATAAAAACAATATGGTTTTTACACTGGTGTCATCATCAATTGCTGCTGATTACATTCCTAACGATTCTTCCACTCAGGTTTACGTTTCTCCAAAACAGCTTTCATGCCTTCCTTGGCATCTTCAGCAAGGCAGTTTATGGCAATTGCCTCTTTTGCATAGTTATATGCTGATGATTCATCCTGATCGATCTGGTTATAGAACGTTTTCTTTCCAAATTCAAGTGTAAACCGGCTGTACTGAGCTATTTCCATGGCCCAGTTTTCGGTTTCTTCGACAAGCTTATCTGGATCAACGACCCTGTTTACAAGCCCGAATTTTTCTGCTTCCTGTGCCGAAATAAATCGACCCGTTAGAAGCATCTCCAGCGACCTTCTTCTTCCGATAACCCGGCAAAGGGGAACCATTGGAGTAGAGCAGAAAAGACCGATCTTTACACCTGGAGTGGCGAATCTGGTGTCACTTTCTGCAATAGCAAGATCACATGCGGCAACCAGTTGGCATCCTGCTGCTGTGGCAATGCCATGAACCTGAGCAATGACGGGCTGAGGCAGTTGATGAATGGTTTGCATCATATCGGAACATACTGAAAAGACCTTGCGGAAATGGTGAATATCGTAATTTTCCCCGACCAATTCATTCATGTTGTGCCCAGCACAGAATGCAGGGCCATTTCCCCTGATCACGACAACACGGATATCTCGATCTTTTACAACAAGGTTCAACTGTTTCTGCATTTCATCCATCAATTCCAGAGAAAGTGCATTTCGTTGTTCGGGGCGATTTAACGTTAACCACCCAATGGGCCCTTTTTTTTCAAATAATACGGATTCCATTCTGAAGTCTCCTTAATTTGAGTGTTTAAGTGTTTAAGTGTTTTTGGGACAGTTCTGCCTGTGATTTAATTTTCTTAGTTTTCAGGTTTATATTTTTTCATTTTATTTTGTTTTTTGAAATCTTAAACTTTTCATTCACAACTATTTCCTAGAGTTTGTGCATATGAGTGAAAATAACGGGTTTTCACTGATTCCATTTCGGTAATAAGACCCATTATGCATGGCTATGATATCATATACAAACTCTAATCATTATAAGATGATTGATGTCTTGGCCTCTAATTATTCTATTGGAGATTCACTCCAGATAATTGATTAGGTTTGAAATTCTGCTATGCATGACTCACGATATTTAACGACTATAGACTCCAATCATAGATATGATAAAAAGCAGATTGTTTACTATTTTTTTATGTATCTTCTTTTTTGATTAAAAAACACAATTGATGCATAGCCTGCATAAACTTTTGCTGAGTGTTTTTTTTCTTTTGGAATAAAAAATCTATCTCCCTTTCTATAGGTTTGTTTTACTCCTTCGATCACTAAGTCAACCTTTCCTTCTATTACGATTTCCCACTGGCTTTCATGTGAATGTTCTGGTAATTCTACATCCTTTTCAAATTCCATAAAAATAACTTGATCATTCTCTCCTTGAGATAAATAACCTTTTACTCCTTCTAAAGGGATGTCTGCTTCCGGTAAATTCAATATTGGTTTTGGAAAGATACTTGCCATTGCTTTATCAACTCCACAATATAGTTTAATAATTCTTTATTAGTTTTTATTTGACGATATTTTCCACGATTTTGTAAAACTCATTATTTTTAACTTTACAATCGTTTAATGATTTCACCAGAAGATAAAACCTTTGCAAAACCTCTCCGTAAAACTTTCAATTCAGCTTCATGCAGATCTTTGAAATGAGCTGACGTTACATCACTTCCAAATATAACCTTGAAGCTTCTTTCATAAGCCTGCCGTGCTGTTGTTCCACAACAATAGTTTGTTAAAGTTCCACAAATAATCACAGTGTCTTTTTCTAGGGTCTTAAGAATAGTCTCTAAGGGTGTATCATAAAACGCTCCATAAGAGGGTTTATGAATTATTATCTCATCCTCCTTTGGTGCGAGTTCATGCCAAACTTGTCCTTTTACGAAAAATGAAGATTGATCTATTTCCATGCCTAGAAGACGGCTTGGCATTAGAGGAAGAGTTTTAGGACGATCAAGGTAGTTGTGAGTCTTTGAATAAACTGTAAAGATAACGGGTATCTTTTTTTCTCGGCAGTGTTCTACCAAACTCTTTATACGCGGAACTTGCCTTGTCGCCTCTGGAACCCAGTAAGGTGTCCAGTGAGGTTTAACAAATTCACCTTGCATATCAATAACCAACAGTGCACACTTCTTAGGGGCGATATCAAATTTGGCGTTTCCTGATTCGTAAGCCTTCTCGGCTAAATCAAGAACTTGTTGTTCTGTAAATTTTCCAATGTTCATCTCAAGGTTGAAACAAGTATATTCTTAATAACATTCTCTGCTAGAACAAAACTATCGACATGACCTAAAAAAACTCTAATCACTGGAGTCATGTTTTTATGCTGAATTTTCAACAATCTTACTAAATCCAGAGCCAGCAGATTAAGATAACAATTCTTAAATAAACCTGTTGAATTTGGTTTTTAGTAAAATCATGGACCGAATTGGCAATTACCGTATAAAACCGTTTACAAAGCATCGTCAGAATGTTGTATTAGTCGTAAAGGAAGGATGGCGTAAACATAGCGTTCATGTATTTGTTGAAGTAGATGTTACTGATGCTCGTAAAAAGATTCGTAAACTTTTTGAAAAAACGGGGGAGAAATATTCTTTTACAGGTTTGATTTGTAAATGCGTCGCTCAAACACTATGTGAACATAAGGATTTGAATGCCTATAGACTTGGCAGACATAAAATTGTTGTTTTTGACGATGTAGATATATTCATTCCAGTTGAGAGAATAGTTAATGGTGAACCTAGGACATTAGGCTATATGTTAAGAAAAGCGAATGAAAAGACAATTAGTGAAATTACAAAAGAACTCCGAGATGTACAAAAAGAAGAAGTGGATGAGGCGACATCTGTTCTTGGTAAAAATCTTACCAGTTTTGAAAAATTTGTATTAAAATCTCCTTTGTTTCTAAAAAAACTGTTCCTGATGGTGTTTAGACGGAATGGTTTGATAAAAAAGAAACATTTTGGAACAATTGGTGTTACGGCAATTGGTATGAAAGGAAAAATCACGGGTGGCGCCATACCCATGGGTGCTTCAACAGCTATTTTTGTTGTAGTTGGTGGAATAACAAAAAAACCTGGAGTCGTAAACGATGAAATTGCAATCCGTGAATATCTCCATCTAACAATTACCGCTGATCATGATATTATTGACGGTGGGCCTCTAGCACGATTTGTTGAGAGATTAACAGAACTAATTGAAAATGCATACGGAATACATGATTGAGGAAAGGGGGAAATATTTACACAAAGCAGCTTTTGCCACAATGGTTAAAAATGGAGTGAATATTAGACTGCCACTAACTAAGGGTGAGATATAAATATTTGAAATATATTATAGTTACCATGAAAATACTTGCTACAGCGGACATACATGGATCCCAATACCGATTAAATATTCTACTAAAGAATGTTGAAATATATTCACCAGATCTCGTTGTCATATGCGGCGATATTACCCAATTTGGACCTGGAGAGATGGCCAAGAATTTTTTAGATCAAATCCCCGTTACGACATTTGCAGTTCCTGGCAATATTGATACAGATGATGTGGACAAGGCAATAGATAAAAGCAAAGCAACAAACATTAACATGAAAAGAGTAGAAAAAAACGGTGTTCCATTTGTAGGAATCAGTGGAGTTAATCCGGCTTACACTGGCATGTTTCTTAACAGCAAAGAAAAAATGTTGGACGAATCAGTTGTGTTAATCTCTCATGTTCCACCACATGGCCTACAGGACAAGGTTTTTCTTGGAATGCATTCTGGAAGCAAGGAACTAAGAGAAATCGTTGACAAATACAATCCAAGGCTTGTACTGTGTGGGCACATACATGAAGATCCAGGTATCACAAGAACTGATAAAACCATCGTTGTAAACTGCAGTATGGGAAAACGGGGAGAAGGTGCATTAGTAGAAATAGACAAAGATATAACCGTTAAAATGCTTGGTTAAAAGAAGTAGCCACACCCATATTTAAACTGGAATGTGAAGATCTAGAGTCTTCGATGACTGATTTCCATACTACGTGCTAGTTATCAATTTTTACTTTGATCATTGCGTGAATTGATTCTACATTCAACTTTCTGAACTATTTGTCGTTCTGCTGTTGCTTCTGAATTTTGGCCCAGGTATCTCTAAGTCCCACGGTCCGGTTGATAACAAGCTTCTCCTCAGTTGTATCTGGGTCGATGCAAAAGTAACCTTGACGTTCGAACTGGAATCGATCTAAT
>JAIWHQ010000104.1:0-5058 GCA_048629575.1 Thermoplasmatota archaeon
CCCCCGATTTACTCCTGTTGGAAGGGTATGGGCCCGGCAGGATTTGAACCTGCGACCATCTGGTTATGAGCCAGACGCTCCACCAGACTAAGCTACGAGCCCGTACTAAGTTTTGAGCCCTAATAGAATTTCTACTACTTAAAATTTAGAGATGAATGCGTAGGGCAAAATTCATTAATTAATGTATGTTTTATCAATCTAATGAGGGAGTTATCCGTACTTGCTAAATATCCATTCTTAAAAGATACAAAGACGTATATTAAAGAATACGGTCCCTCTGTTAACGAACTTTTAGAGGATATATTGTATGAACGTGCTCGCTTAATTGGAATTGAACGACTTGACAATGCTCTTAAGAAGAGAAATGTAGAAAACAGAAGCCTTGCCACAGAAACTGATTGTATCATGGAGATTTTATCTTATCCACTTGCACGAATGGTGGCTGTTTGTGTTGGAGATACCTATTTCAAAAGAAGATATGCACTTGGTGAGGCATCTCATGCATATAGAAATCTGCTTAATGAACCAATCTCGTTTCTCTTAGAGATTTCAAAAGAACTTCACCTTAATGTAGAACGTGTTGGAGAGACAAATAAAATCAAGATATTTTTCAAGGATTATCTACGCCATGCTCCTACAAGATATAAAGAATGGAAGATGGTAAACCGAGATATGAATCGTGGTTTTGTAACTCTTTATCGTAGAGAACTCGCAAGGATACTGTTGGAACTATTGAGAAAGCGCATTAATGAAGAACTTGATTCTCGGAAATGTAATAGTGTAATAAAAAAAGCGTTTGAGGCAGATATCAACAGATTTCAAAATATTGTAAATATGCAGAAGAAAAAGATGGAAGCAGCACCTGTTGGAAAACTAAGCGTTGAAAAGCTGCCTCCTTGTTTGAAAGATATTTTAGCTGCAATTCAAGCAGGTGAAAACGTTCCTCATATGGGGAGGTTTGCACTTGTTGCATTTTTAAGTTCTTTAAAGATGAACACAAATGAAATACTAAAACTCTTTAGCACGGCACCAGATTATCAAGAGGATAAAACCAGATATCAAGTAGAACACATTACTGGTAGCTCCTCTTCGACCACATATAAATCTCCAGGGTGTGATAAGATGCGCACCTATGGATTATGCCCTGTGGATAAAATGGATGATCTTTGTAAAAAAATAAGGCATCCATTAAGTTACTATAGTAGACGTTGGAAACAGGAGAAAAATAAGAAATGAAACAATTTATCACCTTTGAAGGAATAGACGGATCTGGAAAATCAACAGTATCAAAAGTAGTATATGATAAATTAAAATCTGATGGACATAATGTTGTTTTGACGTATGAGCCTACTGATTCAACAATTGGTAAGTTTGTTCAGAAGTGTATAAAAACAGGCGATGACCCTTTTGTTACTGCTTTCACCTTTATTGCCGATCGTATACAGCATTGCAAGAAGATTAAACAGTGGATTGATGATGGAAAAATTGTTCTCTGCGATCGTTATGCCGAGTCAACATATGCATATCAAGGTGCTCAGCTCGAAAACACGATAAATAATTCGATTAAATGGCTGCAAGATCTTTCCAAAGATCGTATACTTATTCCTGAGCGGACATTTCTTTTTGTCATACCTCCTAAGGATTCCCTTGCAAGAATACAGAATAGAGATGAATTAATTCCATTTGAGCAACTCTCGTTTCTTAAAAAGGTTCATAAGAATTATCTTGCTGTTTCAAAAGGAAAACGATTTTTCCAGTTAGATGCGACAAAAAAAATAGATGAATTAGTAGATATTTGTTACGAAGATATACTTTCATAGTTCTTGTGATTTTATAAACATGGATAGTATTCCTGGTTTGAACATTATCTGGAAAAAAAATTAGTGAGAAGATATGGGCATTAAAAGTCAAAAGTATAAACTAGTCATGTTTGATATGGATGGAACTCTTATAGATGGGAGATCTATCTTTGTTTTTTCAGAAAAAAAGGGATTCAAAGACAAATTACTTCGTTCATTACAGAGCGACAAGGAGCCATATGAAAAAAGTATCGAGATCGCTCAGTTTTTACATGGAACAAGTAGTATAGAACTTCTAGAGATATTTAGGAAAATCCCTCTACATAATAATGTTGAGAAAGTCGCACAGAAGCTAAGAGAAAAAAACGTAAAAACAGCTGTTGTCACGGATAGCTATCAATTTATTGCAGATGATTTAAAAAAACGATTACATTTTGATTATGCATTTGCCAATAATCTTATAATAGAGCAGGGTATTGTGACCGGTAAAATTAATATTAATAACAGCAATCTAAAGAGATGTGAAACGGGCGTAATATATTCCATCTGTAAAGGTTTGGTATTGGATCAACTCTACACTATGTTAAATATAACTCCAGCTGAGGTCATTGCGGTTGGCGATGGTGTAGTGGATATCGGTATGATTAAAAAAGCAGGATTAGGAATAGCATATAATGCATCTGAACAGGTTCAAAAAAATGCAGACATAATCACTAATGATTTGGCTGTAGTCTTAGATTACATTTAGAGATGATAATATGGATATGAAACAAGAGGAAATCACGACACTTCATGATTTAAATTTAGATAAAGAGAAACTCATGAAAAATATCTCTGATGTTGTAAACGAACGACCTGTTTCAATTATCCTTCCTATGCTTTATAGCGAAATAAAAAGCGATGCATTAGCAAATATTGTAAAGCAGTTAAATAAATGTACATATCTTAAAGAGGTCATTGTTCCTCTTGCAGCAAAAAAAGAAGAAGAATTCATTCATGTGAAACGATTTTTTAAAAAATTAGAGATTCCCAGGCTTGTTATGTGGTGTAATGGGCCAAAAATAGAAAACCTGTTGACTTCGCTAAAATCAGAGGGATTAAATCTTTCAAAATATCATGGGAAAGGACGAGATGTGTGGTTGGCTCTGGGGATAGCAAATCTTAGATCCTATGCAGTAGCGCTTCATGATGCTGATATCCAGGGGTATAATGAGATGATTCCGACAAAACTGCTCTATCCTCTTCTTGAACCTGAGCTTGATTTTAAATTCAACAAAGGCTACTATGCTCGAGTGAATATTAAACGAACCGTTATGTATGGTCGTGTGTTTCGTTTGTTTCTTCAGCCTCTTCTCAAATCTCTTGTTGATGTTCTTGGTTTTGAACAGGATTTCGTTCGGTTTATGCGTTCATTTAGGTATCCAATCTCCGGGGAGTTTGCATTGACCAGTGATCTAGCTCGTGATCTTGACATTCCTGGAGGATGGGGGATTGAAGTTGGTGTTATGGCTGAGATATATCGAAATGTTGCAACAAAACGGATTTGTCAGACAGATCTTGGTTTTTATGAGCATAAACATCAAGAGATTGGGGATTCAGACAAAGGGCTTGTCAAAATGTCCGGGGAGATTTTTAAGACACTTTTACGTGTCTTAATAGAAGAGGACCATATACAGATCTCTCGGCCGTTTTTATTATCGCTCCGGGTGCTCTATCAGAGAAATGCGCAAGATGCTATTAGAAAATACCATGCAGATGCACATATTAATGGGATAAAATACGACCGACATCTGGAGGAGACTATGGTGGAGAAATTCAGTCAGGAGCTGATGATCGCAGGGAATAAATATATGTTAAAGCCAGTGGGTACTCGCATGCCTGACTGGTTGAGAACCATTTCTGCGAAAAAGAAGATCAGAGAAGAGTTTTTAGAAGTTGTTTTAGAACAGAACAAGGTGTGAGCGAGTGAATCAAAAGTGGAATAAAAATCTCAGTTTAAAACCCGAAGTTGTGGAAAAATGTAAGGATATGAAACCTGTTGACATCATGGTTGGCGTGCTCTGTAAAGACGTTGAAGCAACTGTTTTAAATGTGTTGAATGTCATTAATGAAGGGTTATACAGATATTTCCCAGACTACAATAAAGCAATTGTTATCTGTGAAGGAGGATCTGCTGATAAGACTGTTGAAGCGATAAGTCTTTTTCAGCCATACAATAGCATTAAAAAACTCGTCACAAACGATATCACTGACGGCGGAAAAGGTGCTGGTGTTATGACGATTTTTGAGATTGCTCATGAAGCCGAGGCAAAATCTGTTGTATTAATGGACGGTGATCTATTAAGCATTAAACCAGAATGGGTGGAGACTATTTCAAACCCGATAGTTTATGGGAGAGCTGATCTCACGGTTCCGTATTATATCAGAGATAAAAATGATGGAGTTATAACAAATAATTTAGTATATCCTTTCACAAGGGCTCTATATGGTATTGACATTAGACAGCCAATTGCAGGTGAATATGCACTATCAAAAAACCTTTATGAATTTTTAAGAGAACATCCTCTTTTCCCACCAGATTTTGGTATCGATATTTTTATTTTGACGGTTGCTGCTGCAGAAGGAATGTATGTAAAAGAAGGTTTATTCTCTCTAAAAATACATGAATCAACAACACATTATCTTGAGCCTGAGAAGTTTCTTATTCCAATGTTTAGAAAAGTCACAGGAAGTATGTTTGAAATTGCAAGTTATTATGAAGATCATTGGAAAAATAAGTCATATGAATATTTTAAAAGTAAGTTTCATAGAGAATGTTTCAGTCAAAAACCAATTCCGGTGAAGATAGATATTGAAAATATGCGAAAATCGTTCAAGGATGAATTTGTGTCTTCAAAAGATGTTATGGCTCATTACCTTCCAAAAGAGATTATGGATGATTTAGAAAATATTGTTGAAAAAGATATACCTTTTGATTCTGAATTATGGGTCGAAGTTGTTTATAATTATGCAGCAGCCTATAAAATGGCAGAAAGGGAACCAGATAAGTATCTTCTTCTAGATTCTCTTAAAACGCTGTGGATTGGCAGATTTGTGAGTTATGCAGAAGAAACAAAGGATATGGATATTAATGAGGCGGAGAAGATACTGCAAAAACAAGCTGAGGTTTTTGAGGCGAAAATTAATTATTTACGTTCTATCTATTAGCATATTTCTGTAAAATGCAGTCCCCGTCCGAAAACTATTTATATGGTACATG
>JAIWHQ010000105.1:0-4965 GCA_048629575.1 Thermoplasmatota archaeon
ATTTTTTAAATCATTCAATCCAATCGAATGGCTTCAGGAATAACCAAACACTTATTTAAAACTAATCTCTGTTTAAATATTCTATCAAATAGAATGTAAGAAAATTATGAGATATTAGGTAAATTTGCCGAGAAGGGAAAAACAAACTAGAAAAAAAATGCAGGAAAGATTGACCGCTACACATTACAAGACTAACTAATGATAGGTGGTTAAAATACATTATAGCCTTAATGCATAACTTCTAACGCTATAAAATCATTTAAATCTTCAAAACTATTTACCATGGCAGAGGTATCTTCGTGATAGATGAAAGTCTTCTTAATACCGTTTCAAATAAATTAAAAAAAAAGAATCTTTCAATTGCTACTGCTGAGTCCTGTACCGGAGGTCTGTTAGCCCATTTATTGACAAATATATCAGGAAGTTCAGAGTATTTTGAAAGAGGAGTTATAACATACAGCAATATATCAAAGATAGAGTTGCTGGGGATTCCTAAAGAAACAATCAAAGATTACGGCGCGGTAAGTGAAGAGACCGCGAGGGCAATGGCAATAGGGATTAAAGAAAGATCAAATGTGGATATTGGTATATCAACAACAGGAATTGCTGGTCCTACAGGAGGGACAAAAGAAAAACCAGTAGGTCTCGTATACATAGGTATTGCCACTTCAAAAAATACGCAAGTTAAACGATTTATTTTTTCCGAAAACCGATTGCAAAATAAGGAACGAACCTGCAATGAAGCTTTAAAATTTCTCTTAGATGCAATTACTAGATGGTGACTTTTTGTTGCAGATAGATGGCTCATATGGTGAAGGCGGGGGACAGATTTTACGGTATGCTGTCGCCCTTTCGGTTTTTACAAAAAAACCAGTTGAAATAACAAATATACGTGCAAGACGATCAACTCCGGGATTGCGGCCGCAACATCTCACTGCCATTTCTTGTATGAAAACACTGTGTAATGCAGAAACTGATGGGTTATCGATTGGCTCTTCAAAATTAACGTTTTCTCCAGGGCAGATTCGGCCGGGAGAATATAGCTTCGATGTGGGTACTGCAGGAAGTATCACATTAGTGTTTCAAGCTTGCATTCTTAGCGCTTTACAAACGACAAAACCAATCACCATACGAATTATGGGTGGAACTGATGTTAAATGGTCTCCATCTTGGGAGTATTTTACAAATATTTTTTTGCCTACCATTCAGAAGATGGGCATTAAAATCGATGCAAAGTTGATCAAGAGAGGATACTTTCCAAAAGGAGGCGGAGAAGCATTTATAACAATATCTCCTATAAAACAAATAAAACATTTGCAATTAAATGAAAAAAGTGAATTTAACAAAATCAAAGGCACCATACATATTTCCAATCTTCCTAGCCATATTAGCAGACGAATGAAACATACTGCAATAAAACAAGCACTAAACAGCAATATTCAAACATCTATTCAGATAGATGAATCAACCTCATTTTCTCCAGGAGTTGGGATAACGCTCTGGTCTAAATCAGATTCTGCGATTCTAGGATCAACAGTTATTGGAGAAAAGGGGATGCCCGCCGAACAAATCGGGGAAAATGCTGTCAGTCAGCTAGTCGAAGAAATTAATGCAGGAGCAAACATAGATACTTTTGCAATCGATCAACTTTTGCCATATATGGCTATTGCAGATGATACATCAGTATGTCGTATTAGATACTTGAGCAGTCATACAGAAACAGCAATGTGGCTTCTGAAACAATTCCTTGATGTTGAATTTCAGATGGCCAAACAAAATGGTTCAATAAAGCTCATGGTAAAATAAAACACATGTTTATATATCAAAAATGTATTTGTCTTCTGTTGTTAATAGAAGGGATGCAAAATACGTGATGGGTTATGCAAGAGTATAATGAAACTGTAGAAGAGAAAAACAAAGTTGACTCAAAAACTGATGATGGGCGATATAAGACTTTGTTTGAACAAGTTAATGCTGCAGCTTTTTTAACATCGTTTGAAGGGCAAATTTTAGAGGCAAATCAAAAATCATGTGAACTTTTTGGCTATGAATGGAATGAAATCTTACGTTTATCATTAAAAGATATCCTCCCGCGAGAAACAGACTGGGATCAATTTAAAGAAGAAATAGCAGCAAAAGGCGGACTTAAGGTAGAAACAGAAAGCATCACAAAAGATGGAAGTTACATCCCTGCTGAAATCAGTATTTCTCTTTTTATGATGAGCGGGAAACCAGTCATGTTTGTCCTTGTCTGGGATATCACTGAACGGAAAAAAGCAGAAAATAAATTACGGGAAAGTGAGAAGAAATATCGAGGGCTTTTTGAATATACAACTGACGGCACCCTTGTTTTGGATGCAAGAGGTGACATCCTTGATGTCAATACGGAGATATGTGAAATGCTTGATTTAACAAAAGATAGTTTGATTGGAAAGAATCTTTTCGGTATGGATATTCTTACTGCTACATCGCTTCCTGTTGTTGTTAATCAATTTGAACAATTACTTTCAGAGAAAACAGCCAAGAGCTTTACCACCGAGATTATAAATAAACAAGGAACGGTGTTGAATGTTGAGATCAGTTCGTTTTTCCTTGTAAGACAAGATAATGAAGTTGATAATTTCGTGTTAATTATCCGAGACATTACTATGCGAAATGCAAATGAAAAAAAACGAATTTATGAACATGGACTTCTTAAAACACTGATGGATAATATTCCTGATTCTCTTTACTTTAAAGACGAACAGAGTCGATTTGTTTTAGTCAATAAGGCAAAGGCATCTCATTCTAATGTATCTCCTGAAGAAATGATAGGAAAAACAGATTTTGACTTTCTTTCTGAAGATCAAGCAAGAAAAATCTTTATAGATGATCAGAGCATCATGCAATCTGGCAAACCTATCATAAATAAAGAAGAGAAAATCACACATAGCAATAGCTCTGAAAGATGGGTTTCTGTCACAAAGATCCCTTGGTATAACGCAGAAGGCAATATAATTGGTACCATGGGAATAACTCGTGAGATTACCGAATGGAAAAAACTAAAAGAAAAAATCGGGGAAGAACTAAATTAGTACGTTAATTATTTATGTAACAATTTTCTGCATATCAGTATATCCATCTGCATATTCGCCTGCAAACAAGTTATTTAAGTAAGCTTTTAATTATTTGTTACTAAGAAGGGAAATGCATTAGATTTTTATGTTAATCTTTTTCATATTTTATCCCCCCTTTTTCCCTTCTGATCATTTGATAAAATTTTATTTTTTCTTTGTTGTTTCTTGTCTATTATCTGTTTTGTTATTGTATAATATTGAATTTTCGGTAACAATTATACAACAATCTTTATATATTTTAAAAATAACAATATATTTACTCTTTATGGGGAAGTAATACCTTTTCCATCTCTCCTCACCAGCTCCCCTTACTTCCCCACTAAAAATCATTCCAGTAATTAGATACCCTGAATGTCCTTTGAACAGCAACATCTTTATATCTATCAACACATATATTAGTTATGGGGCTTGAGAGAATATGAAAAAAAAATGTATGTATATATCTGCAGTTGTTATTCTATTTTTATTATCAATAGGAACAATTCAAGCAGGTTCAAAAGGACTAATTGAAGAACAAAATGTAAAATGCCCGTTAAATCTATTTTCATCTAGCACTGATGAACCGACTCAACCAGACCAACCAACTGATGGGCCCGGTGGTTCAAACTATTCTCATTATGGCGTTAGAAAAACAAGATATGGATTTGGTGGTCATAAATACTGGATTTTTGAACCATATGGGCCAAAACCTGAATCTGCTCCACTTATTGTCTTCAATCATGGATATAGCGCAATTAATCCTATCTGTTATAGAGAGTGGATTCATCATCTAGTAAAGAGAGGAAACATCGTAGTATATCCTAGATACCAGAGGGGATTATATTTAGGATTCAGTCAATTCAATGCAAATGCAATTAATGCTGTAAAGGATGCTATAAGAACGCTTCAAAGCGGAAGTCACATTCAACCAGAACTAGATAAATTTGCTATCACTGGCCATTCTTTAGGTGGAGGAATTACTGCTAATATGGCTGCACAAGCTTTTGATGAGGGGCTACCTGTTCCTAAAGCAATTATGCCTGTTCAACCTTATGTTTGGGACGAAGAAGGAGTAGATTTTGCAAATATTCCAGCTGAAACATTAATGCTTGTTGTCGTAGGAGAAGATGATACCACTGTTGGAAACTTATCAGGAAAAATCATCTTTGAAAATGCAACACATATCCCCTTTTCACAAAAAGATTTTGTAGTCCAAGTAACGGATACCTATGGAGAACCAGATCTCGTAGCAGATCATGTTGCTCCTGTGTGCCTTCCTTTTTTTAAAACAGTCGACGCCATGGATTATTACTCAACCTGGAAGCTGTTTGATGCACTTACGGATTATGCTTTTTATGGTATTAACGAAGAATATTGTCTTGGAAATACACCCGAACAAAGATTTATGGGTCTTTGGAGTGATGGAACGCCTGTAAATGAATTGATAGTGACTGATACTCCATAAAATTCACCTCTTTTTTTATATGTTTAAATCTTCTCCTGTGAACAGCGACAATTTTGGGATGAGAAAGCTTCGGATACTTAACAGGCACCAAATCGTGAATTGTGGTAATCTTGCGGGCATTTGTAGGTGGCTGAGCCCAATCGGATGAGTGGAAAATGTCTACCTTACCTACAAAATTCTCAATATTTATTAAGTGCAATCTATTCCACATCACATCCGCCAAAGTCGGAGGGATTGGAAGTAATTTGGTAGTGAAATTCCCTTGTAAATCATCCACAAAAGCCTTTAGCTCGTGTTTCCTTCTAAGGGAGCCTCCAAATAGAATATATTCATTATTTTTGTCGACTTTGAGTAAATACCTTACCAAGTTCTTCGTATAGGTTGAAACTCCCGTTTCATACACCA
>JAIWHQ010000106.1:0-4929 GCA_048629575.1 Thermoplasmatota archaeon
CCCGCGTTTGTATATCCTACAAGTGATACAAGATAAAATCCGCTTTTATATCTTGTTTTTCTGTGAACCTCCCGATCATTTCTGATTTTTTTAAGATCATATCGGATTTTTTTCATCTGTTTTTTAATCATTTCATAATAATCATCAACCTGATACTCTCCACCAGCCATAAGACCCGGATGTTCACCAGATCTCGCTCTATGAATGAGTTCACGGACAAAGGGTCGTTCATAATGAAGTTGAGCAAGTTTTACCTGCAATCGTGCTTCTTTTCTTTCTGCGTGTTCTTCAAAAATTGCAAGAATAAGCCGTATACGATCATAAACATCAACTGAGAGTCTTTTTTCAAGGGCAAACCACTGAGAAGGTTTCAACTCACCATTAACAATTATAAGATCAACTGCTTCATTGGAACCATCTATGAACTCTTTTATTTCATCAAGTTTACCAGAACCAACATAAAAATTGACATCAGGGAGATTCCTCTGTTGAATAAATTCTTTCACAACAACATAATCTAACGTTTCAGAAAGTTGGATTATCTCTGAAACATTATTGTCAAGTGACACAATAATTGCGTTTTTCTGTTGATTATTCATTTTTTCCTAAACCACTTAAGTGTACTATAAAACCGTTGAACCGCAGTGATGTTTCCTACAACTGCAAAATAGATTAACCCCCATTCCAGAACCGTTGTATTCCAAGGAAGCTGCAGCGAATAACGAAGAGCAATATGTTGCACTATTGGAAATATCATGAGAAGTACGAGTCTATCTGCACGTCCTAAAAGACCAGAATAATCTCGCTTATGACCTATCGCCTGTGATTGCGTCCCCATGTAACTAGTGAGAAGCATACCGATTACTGCAAGAAGACCTATACTTGGCCTACACCATGAACTAAGCGCAAGTCCACCTACCATGAAAACATCGGCATATCTATCAAGTGCATGGTCAAGAAAATCTCCACGAAGCGACGTTTTATTAGCAATTTTGGCAACCTTTCCATCCACTGCATCAAATAGTCCATTTAAAAAGACAAAAAGAGCAGCAAAAAAAAGATAATAATTCAACAACTCCATTTCAACTGAAGAAAAATAGAAAAACATACCAGATAGCACAGCAAATACGAGAGCAAGCCATGTGAGTACGTCAGGATTAACTTTTGAAAATCGTTTAGCAACAACAGATAACGCAGGATCTACACTGTCTCTTTTCTTGTCAAGCACCATCTCTTATCTCCACTATTTTAGAAATCTTTAAAGATCTCTTCAGACCAATCAATCTTTCCTATATTATACTTTTTTATAGGTTTAAAGTTACTTTTAATGATTTCCACAATTGATCCACTAATAGATTCAATTGTTTTGTTGCTTGTATCAATTTCAAAAATACTATCCTCAGGAAAATATTCAACAGTTTCACAAAGAATAACATCAAGTGCTTCTGCCTCGATATTTTCTTTCACTTTCTCCTCCTTCCATCCTTTTTTTTCAAGACGTTTCTTTAGTTTTTTTGGACGACATCTGAGAAGAATAACTTTTTCTGCACTGTTTAAGAAATGCGCGGCATGCCCCTCGATAAAAACAAGATCTCCTGATGCATAATTCTTATAAACATATTCATTTAATCTCTTAATATCAAGAATTTTTGAGTTTCTTTTTTTGTCAATACCTGATATAAAACCATTTTTTATTGCAATCTCATTGAGGCTGATAACCAGATAGCCTTTTTTTTGTAAAAGATCTGAAACAGCAGTTTTTCCAGTCCCAGGTGTGCCAGAGAGAGCAACAAGCATTCTATATCAACTTATGATAATCATATCCTCTGAATCCTTCCTTAAAGCAGTAGTGAAGCTCCTGGAAGTCTTTTCTGAATTCTTTGATATCAGCTTTTATTTTTTTGACATCCTCACCTTTGAGAAGTGCTCTTTCATAGAACTTTGCGACTTCATCCATCTCGTTTTCTTTCATACCAATTCTTGTAAGCTCAGGTGTCCCTAATCGAAGACCAGAAGGATTCAACGGGTCTGTATCTCCAGGAATTGTGTTCATGTTAGTGACAATTCCTGCATCTTCAAGTTTTTTAGATGCTTCTTTTCCTTTTTTTGGCCCAATTTCAACAAGAATCTGATGGGATTTTGTAAATCCTAGTTTTTCACCAAACACTTTAAAACCACGCTCATGAAGTGCTTGTGCAAAACGTTGAGCATTCTTTATTGTTTGTTTTGCATATGCCTCACCAAATTCAAGATGTTCAGCATACGCAATAGCTTTTGCTGCAACATGATGCAGATGATAAGATGACGTAACACCTGGAAAAATTCCAAAACCAATTTTTCTTAAAAATGATTTATCCTCATCAGTGTCTCCCTTATGATCAGAAAGAACCATCCCTCCTTGCGGTCCAGGAAGAGTTTTATGAGTACTTCCATTCATCACATCAGCACCCTCTCTTAAGGGATCTTGGAATTGTTTACCGGCAATAAGACCAAGGACATGTGCTGCGTCATAGATCATATATGCACCTACGTCATGAGCAGCTTCTGCAATTTCTTTTATTGGACTTGGGAATAAAAATACTGATCTTCCATTGAGCGCAAGTTTTGGTTTAACTTTTTTAATAAGTTTTACCGCACCATCAACATCAATATTCATCTCTTCATCGTTAAACGGATATGAGATAAGATTTATGCCTCTAACACCAGCACCACCCCATTTTCCAAAACTGATATGAGCGCCATTGGCAAGATCCAAGACGGTTGCAGTCTCCCCAGGCTTTATCAAAGCTTTTAAAATTCCAATATTTGCAGTTGTTCCTGCTGTTGGTCGCACGTCAGCATAATGACATTTGAATAGTTTTTTTGCAAGCTCCATTGCTTTTTCTTCAACAAGATCAAAAAAATTACAGCCCTCATAATATCGATGTCCTGGCGTACCTTCTGCGTATCTTCCATGAAAATCAGTAATAAGCATCTCCCGACAAAGAGGAGACAATACATTTTCACTTGCAATCATCGGAAGAGAGTTTGCGAAAAATTCATTGTTTCTCTTTGCTTGCGTTCTGATATATTCTGCTTCGTCATACCAACTCATTGAAATCACAAAAGGCTGAATAGGCAGTTCTCATAAAAAGGTAATGGAACCTAAAAAATATTGCATTATTATGGACAAAAAACCGGTTTTTCTATGTGAAAGTATGATCATGGACATAACAGAAAAAGACAAAGCTTTAGTACAAAGCTTTCATACCTGGAGAAAAATGTGATTTACATGGCTGAGAAAAACATTGTAAAATCTGAGATAACAGTAAAAGAACTCCCTATGCTTGCAGCTGAGCCCGCTCCCTTAGGTTTAATAGGACTTGCAGTTGCAACTCTCGTACTCGCATCAACTGATCTAGGGCTCACATCACATACAGCTAAATCTCTCATGATTCCTTGGGTTCTTTTCTTCGGTGCAACAGCACAACTTATCGCAGGCACCATGGAATTCAAACGTAACAATATATTTGGTGCGACAGTGTTTACAACATATTCTATGACCATGTATGCAATCGCACTTACATTATTTATTACCATATTTACAGGTGTTGAATTTGACATCGCACATTATGGATTTGGTCTAATTGCAATACTTGCATTCAGCCTCATCGCTACAGTAGCGTCTTTGATGACAAATAAAATGTTGTTTATAATATTGATATTTGTTGATCTAGCAGTAATTGCATTGATTCTGCATTATCTCTGTGGCACTACAGCATTTCCGGCAGGAGTATTTTTACTCTGTACATCCATTTCATCCTTTTATACAGCAATGGCGATTCTATTAAACAATATGGCAGGTAAAACCATTTTACCACTTGGTAAAGCTATTTGGAGTCCATCGTAACAACTTAATTTCTTATAAAAACTGTTTTTCTATGCGAAAGTACAGGAGAAACTGTATAACAACAAATATACAAAAATAAGTTTTGACTCGAAATAACTATTGTCTATTAGATGCAGATCAAAAAGGATTTTTTTTACAGGCTATGTGTCATTTCTTTTTTTTATAAACTCGATAGTATCTGTCACTTTTATTATTTCAGTTTTCATTGATTCTTTTAATCTATTTTCAACATATTTCAGTCTTCTAAGTAATTTCCAGATTTCATCATCACTCATTTTTGTTTTTAAGTCAAATTTCCATCGTCCATCATTAAGCTCCATGATTCGTAATATCATTTCTGCTCTCATTATATTTGATCTCCTTTAATCTTGTTGTATTTTAGCTAGCGTGTTACTTTTTATCATTAATTATTAATAAAGTATGCTTTCAGTCGAAGAAATAACCCAGCAACTCCCGAATTGCTTAGAAGGAGTTCATTTTGAGAATTTAGGTGAGGAATATATTGGTAAAGTACGCGATAACTACACACAAGGTGATCGGAGAATAATTGTGATATCAGATCGGCTTTCAGCTTTTGATCGGATTATTACAAACATCCCATTTAAAGGTCAGGTTCTAAATCAGATGGCAACATTCTGGTTTGATAAAACTAAAGATATAGTTGGAAATCATATGATTGAAGTTCCGGATCCAAATGCAATTGTTGTTAAACAATGTAACGCAATGCCGGTTGAAATGGTTGTAAGAGGTTATATAACCGGAGTAACAACAACTTCAGCTTGGTATAACTATCATGAAAAAGGTGTTCGAAATTTTTGTGGGAATGAGCTCCCGGAAGGACTTAAGAAAAATCAAAAATTCGATAAGCCTATATTGACGCCTTCAACTAAAGCTGCTCATGGTGATCATGATGTTTCAGCTTCTAAGGAAGAGATTTTAGCTGAAGGTAAAATTACAGAAGAAGATTTTGATTATATGGCAGATGTAGCAATGAAACTTTTTGAAAGGGGAGTTGAGATTGCTGCAAAACAGGGCATTAT
>JAIWHQ010000107.1:0-4909 GCA_048629575.1 Thermoplasmatota archaeon
GATCCTGAAATTGAAGATGAAATTGAAGATGATGTTGTTGAGTATCTTGATATAATTTCAGCCTGGTTTTATGAGAAATCTGATCAGCCGGATTATTTGTTCATTGGATTAAAAGTAAAAGAGATAAATGATGTAATTCTAAAACAGAAGCTGACCGTTCATTGGGAGTACAACGGAATCGAGTGCGCTGTGGGTATGGCAATCGGTTATGGTGAACCTTGGTTTTCGTATTCTGCAGGGTGGGGGCATGGCTTTTGGTTCCAAGAACATTATCAACAAATTGAAGGAGATTGTGATGAAGAAACAGGCATTATTACTTTTGAAATACCAAAAGATTTCATAAAAAATCCTCAAAAAGGAGATGTATTAACTAATACCTACGCCTTGACATTTCAACGATTTGGCTTTCTTGGAAGAGTAGGTTTTGATAGATCTATTCTTAGAAGTATTATCTTTTTGATTACCGGGCAAAATCTTTCAGATTTTGGACCAAATGAAGGATACGGAAAAGAGTATATTATTCAATATTAATGAAGGAGGAAAAAAATGAAGAAAAGAACATCAAAAAAAATGTTACCATTTGGAATATGTATAATGCTTGTTCTAACCCTGCCGATTGTTACATCGATTTCGCAAGAAACATACACCACATCTTTATCAAATAACCAAAATACAGAACTTAAAATTCTTTTTTTTGGATCATTACAATTGTTCTTATTACCTGGTGTTGGATATGGAATTGAAAATAGGGGGGGTGAATCTGCTTATAATGTAACTGCAACTTTTACATTAGAGGGTGGGCTTAGTGACTCAATATACTTTACAGAAACAAGGGACTATACAGAAATTTTACCTGGATATACTAGTGGCAGGTCATGGATTCGAGCAATTGATGGATTTGGACTAGTAACCATCACCGTTAATGTAGGGGCATCAAATGCAGAGGATATTGAGAAAACTGCAAATGGTTTTCAGATTGGGTTTCGCACATTTATTTTTGGATGAGGTGAAATGAAAAATTTAATTAGAGCAATAATATGTATTTGTTTTTTCATTTCTAATGCAATCTTTGTTGGGGCATTAGAACAACAAGTTAATGTACCGCAAATTCAAAAAATTATCATCAACCAGATTTTCCATGGTGAAAATTACGATTTAATCATAATAACTCCAGAAGAATTCAAAGAAGATTTTGAACCACTTAAACAACATAAAGAAAGTAAGGGAGTTAACACTAAAATCGTTGGACTAAACGAAATATTTGATAGTATTTATTTTCCTGCTGAGGGAAGAGATGAAGCTGAAAAAATTAAATATTTCATTAAAAATGCAAAGGATAACTGGGACATACATTATGTGATGCTTGTTGGTGGAAAAGATGATATGCCTGTGAGATATTCACATTGTCTCAATCTAATGGCCTCTTTGAAATATTTAGATAAAATCAAATATCCTTTTACTTATCCAACTACTTACCTTTCCGATGAAAATAAATTCATCAGTGATCTTTATTATGCTGATATTTATGATGAAAACGGGAGTTTTTGCAGTTGGGATTCAAACAACAATAATCTTTTTGGTGAAATGGGAGACATGGGTGTAATAGATGAAGTTGATTTATATCCTGATGTTTACGTAGGAAGGATGTTGTGCTCAGATTCTACCGATGTAGAAATTGTTATCAATAAGATCATTGAATATGAAAATAATGCTTATGGTGAATCGTGGTTAAATAATATTGTACTCAGTGGAGGAGATACACATTCAGGTTTATCTGAAGAAATTTTCACAATAATGCTATATTTATCATATGGTCATTTATGTAGGATAGCATGGGAAGGAGAATATATTTGTGAAGAAATATCAAAACTCATGAATGAATATAATTCAATAAAGTGTTATGCATCTGGAGCTCTAAAACCAAATGCAAAAAAACTTACCGTTAATAACATCAACAATGCTATTAATGATGGTTGTAGTTTTTTCTTATTTAGTGGTCATGGTTTTGGATCTGCGTTTGGCACTCACCCTCCATTCAATCTTCGCATGTGGTTACCATTCCCTTCAATGTATACAACCTCTGATGTATATGACTTAAATAATAAAGAAAAACTCCCAATAGCTATTTTTAATACTTGTCACTGTGCAAATTTTGACGCTTTATCTGATCCAATTGCCTGGGAGTTTATCAATCATGAAAACGGTGGATCTGTAGGTTCTCTTGCCTGTACTACAGTTTCTTTCAGTCCACAATCTTCATATGTTCCGAACACCTACAATGGATATTTAACAATGGAAATTTTCAAATTATACAGTGAAGGAACTGACATCCTAGGTGAATTATGGGGTAATTCCATTTCAGAGTACCTCAACGATGAAAATGCAATGTTAACGTTTTTACCTAATTTACTTTGGATGCATTATTTGGGCCTTGAAGAATGGATTCTTTTTGGCGATCCAAGTTTGAAAATTGGAGGTTATTCATAAATATAAACAAAAGTAATAAATCTCTCTTGGTAGTAAAAATACATTTAAAAACTATAGGTATCGTTATAATCAACATATCTAAATAATGGTAAGAATAATATGATCTGCATAAAAAGATTAGCTGTTGGCGTGTTACTTCTTCTGGTGGTATCAAGTGTAAGTCAGGTGTATGTACAGCATTCGGTTGGAGGTGAGATTAACCCCAATACATACCAAGAGAATTATACAAGTGCAGTAGAAGATATCGATAGAATTGTTTTATTTATGTTGAAGTTAGGTCATATGCCATCACTAGCTGTAAGCATTGTGAAAAAAAACGAAGTCGTTTTAACAAAGATGTATGGGGAGGCTATAGAAGGATCAGGAATTCCACCAACAAAAGACACTGTATATCTTGCAGGGTCGATATCAAAGTCAATTACGGGAACGGCAGTTATGCAACTATGGGAACAGGGAATGTTTGATTTGGATGATGATGTGAATGGATACTTACCGTTTTCATTGAGAAACCCGCATTTTCCTGATACGCCGATTACATTTAGAATGTTACTTGCTCATGCATCTGGTCTTGCAAATGTACAATGGCGTCTGTTTTTGTACTTTTCATTGTTGAATCACTCTGTGGAACGACTAGGGGATTATCTGACACCAGGCAATCCTTTGTATCGGTCGAGTAATTGGTGTGATTTCTCACCAGGTAGCGGCAGTTATTATTCATCAGTTGGATATGAACTACTTAGTATACTCATTGAGAGATTGTCTGGAATGTCATTCGTTGATTATTGCCGTAAATATATATTTGAGCCATTGAAGATGAACAACTCCAGCTTTGTTCTAAAGGATATTGAGGATGCAGAATCTGCAGGCTTCTATGCCTGGTTGCTAGGGATATATGTTAGGCTTCCTCACTATGAAAATCATAACGCAGCAGCAGGTGGTTTGCAAACAACGGCAGAAGATCTTTCGCATTTTTTAATCATGCATATGAATGATGGTAAGTATGATGGAGTGCGTGTTTTGAAGGAAGACACTGTTAGATTGATGCATTCGATTCAGTATGACAATATTCCAATTAAAGATCTTAAAAGAGATGGCAGAGGGTATGGTTTAGGCTGGATTGTATGGCCAGAAGATGAATTTAATCTTTCTACAGCGATGCAGGGCCACTTCGGGAATGTGCCTGGAGGGATTACCTCAATGACATATCGGAATGCTACAGGTGTGGTATTGTTAAGTAATCAATGGTTACTTGCGAGACCTGTGCAGCTTAAGGCTATGAGATACTTACGAAATTTGTTTTTTGATTTTGGCGATTCTCTATAATTTTACTTCACCTAGATCTGCTCTCGCTTCAACTTAGCATTTTCTAGATTTGTATCCCTTAAAATTCTCCGTTCAAAATGGATATCTGGCAAACCAGCCGCTCTAAAACGTTAACTTGTTGTACCCATAACATCTAGATGTATATCATATGAAAGTGCTTTTTTAATTTATAGAGATCTTTTCTATATGCAACAGAGTTCACTCTAATCTTAGCGTTGGATTATGCACTTTGAAAAACAAAAATAATCTAAGGATTTTAGTCTTTATTGTTGGAGCCGCCGAAGGACTTACATGTTAATACTTCAAAAGCCCATTGTCGATATTCATTAAAATAACAAAGATATTTTGAGGTTTCTAACATTATGCTTCACACCCATCAGATAAATAACGTTTTTCTAAAACCGTTGAGTAACATATAAAATAAAAATAGACAGACTTCATTTCTTGGAGAATATGGGTCAATTACAAAAAGTAATATACTAATCTTATATTAAATAAACATAATGATAGATATCGGATATATCTTCTGGTCAACTCTCATAATTTTCATCTTGGGATTAATTACTGACTACTTGGTAAAAAAAAATGCCTACGTTTGGATAGGCAAGATTACATATATCTCGATATTTCTTGGTATGACATGGATAGTTGTAACGACACCCGTAGAGGAAACAGTAGAAGGTGTGACAAAACTCACAGAATTTTTCATATCGGCCTTTATACCTCTGATAATAGGAGAAATGTTTGGTGCTATGTTCGAGGAGTTTATTAAAAGTTTTAAAAGATATTAACTGCGATTCAGACATAAATATTAATTTTAATATTATAAATCCCGATATAGCAAGGTCGAAAATTCTCAAAGATTTAAAGTTGATATATGGAATTGGCGAAGTCACTGAAAGAGTGTTAAAGAGCGAAGGTTATAATACTATTGAAGACCTTTGCAGACATCCCCGTTTTGATAAAATCGTATGTCCCATCGATACTCACATCAGTTGCGTAAACCTTAAGGTCAGGGTTTAGAAAAAAGTGTTGTTGGTCAGCTAATGGTGATTTTTTCATAACCTTCTTTAGCTTTCTCTCCTGTTTTAACAGCTGT
>JAIWHQ010000108.1:0-4668 GCA_048629575.1 Thermoplasmatota archaeon
GCACACACCCGGCTGGAGTAACGGTGTATATGGGTGCGTTGATGAGCTGGAAAATCTCGGGGTATTTCTATCCATCCCCTGATTGTTCTCTGGAATTAACCATTGACCATTACAAATTCCCGGGAATTGCGATAACTTGCGGCCCTTTCATTGGCTGTATGTCTTCAGTGGATCCAGAGGTATTCGCTCCTGGGATTGAGATAACAGTGCCATTAAATAAAGGGTACAGCACCGGCAAGGCAGGTGTTACCTCTACTATGATTACAGGGAATCTCCATGTTGCAATAGTTAATGCGGATCTTATTGACGAGACCTGTGATAGTATCTATTCAGGCTTACCGTAAACCTGTAAAAATAATTTGTTATTTCATCTGCCGCGGGCGATAATAAATTTCTCCAATGACCCTCCACCAGTACTTATGTGGGATATTTTCTCTCTGAGACTAAGTTGTTCGACTGCTGCAACAGTATGTCCTCCACCAACTATGGAAAATGCTTCTGAGTCTGCAACAAATTTGAATATTTTTTCTGTTCCTTTTTTAAACAATGGATTTTCAAAGACTCCACAAGGACCAGACAGAAAAACAGTTTTTGCAGTTGTTAGAATTTCTTCGAATTTTTCTATTGTTTTTTCACCAATATCAAATAAATTGTAATCACTTGGTAAATCATTAAGATTTATTTCTTTTCTTTTTTCATTTTCTGATACTGCAAAATCTACTGGAAGATAAATATCATCTGAAAATGTGGCTAGTACTTTTTTAATTTCTTCAAAATGTTCAGTTTTTCCTTCTTCGAGTAGTGCTGACTCGTTTTTTTCTCCAAGATTGTATCCTTCCGCTTTTAAGAACGCATTTGCTGGAAGTCCCGTGAGGAGAATTTTATCTGCTGTTTTATTCGCAAGAACCTGTTCTATTGTAACAATGACGTCTGAAAACTTTGCTCCACCAAATAAAAAAATACATGGTTTTTCTGGATTTTTAACAACTTTTTCTAACGTTGCGAGTTCTTTTTCCATAAGCCGTCCTGCACAAGATGGTAATACGTTGGTAAATCCAATAAGTGAGCATTGTGCTCTATGAGCTGCTGCAAATGCATCATTGACAAAAATATCTGCCAGTGGATAGAGGCTTTGTACAAGTTCTGATTTTGCGTGTTCCTCAGCAGATTTTTTTTCTGTCTCCTCTGAGAATTTTCGTACGTTATCTAAAAATAAGATTTCTTTATTTTCCAGATTTTTTATTGCATTCGTTGCTTTTTCACCATAGATATCATCAACAAATTTTACTTCTTTTCCAAGTAGTTTCTGCAGTGCTTTTGCATGTTTTTCCATAGAAATAAAATCCCAACTTCCCTTTCTTCCCTGGTGAGCAAGGATAACAATTTTTGCATTTTTTTCTATGAGTTCTTGTATTGTCGGCAGAACAAGTTTTATTCTTGTTGTGTCTAGAATTTCAAAGGTTTTTTTATCAAGAGGCAGATTAAAGTCTACTCTTAAAAGAACTGTTTTATTTTCGACATCAAAATCATCAAGTGTATTATATTCTTTCATAATGAAAAACTCCTTCACTCATACATCGAAATTCTTTATTTAAACTTCTTGTCTATTTAGAATAAGAGATAGTGTGAAACTAATAATTTTTTTGTTTTTTATCCTTGATAGATCTGTGTCGGTGAAACATGATGAACTTTTCCTTCTTTCAACATATAGTTCACCAGATCCACAATTCTACAGGAATAGCCCCACTCGTTATCATACCATGAAAATATTTTCGCTAGATTTCCAGATCCGCCTACAACTGCTGTACTTAATCCATCAATTATTGCTGAATGAGGATTGCCTATAATATCAACTGAGACGAGTGGTTCTTCTGAATATTCCATAATGCCTTTGAGCTTGTTATGGGCTGCTTCTTTCAGTGCTCTGTTGATATCATCCTTTGTTACATCCTCTTTCAGAATGCAAGTAAAATCTGTAAGGGAGCCATCTGGCGTGGGAACTCTTACAGCCAATCCATCGATTTTTCCTTTCATCTCAGGAATAACAAGTGATACTGCTTTTGCAGCGCCTGTTGTGGTGGGGATGATCGAGACAGATGCAGCTCTTGCTCGTCGTAAATCTTTATGTGGAAAATCTAAAATACGCTGATCACCAGTATAGGAATGAATTGTTGTCATGAATCCTTTTTCAATGCCGAATTTGTCGTTTAATACTTTTACTGGTGGAGCGAGACTATTTGTCGTACACGATGCATTTGATACAATATTGTGTTTGTCAGCATCGTAAAGATGTTCATTTACCCCAAGTACAATAGTGATGTCGGGATCTTTTGCTGGTGCAGAGATAACAACTTTTTTTGCCCCTGCTTCAAGATGTTTAGAGGCTCCCTCTCTAGTGCGAAATACGCCGGTGGATTCTATTACCACATCGATGTTATATTTGCCCCAAGGGAGATTTGATGGATTTACCTGCGAGAAGAATTCTAAGAGTTTTCCGTTAATTTCTATTCCGTTTTCTTTTGCATTTATGTCTCCATTGAATTTTCCATAGATGGAGTCATATTTGAGAAGATGAGCAAGTATCTCCGTATTGCCAAGATCATTTATTGCAATGATTTCAAATTCCTTGCCATATTGAGAGTGCTGTAATGCTGCCCGAAGGACATTTCGACCTATTCTTCCAAAACCGTTTATTCCTACTCTAATCATCCTCATCCACAATTACAAAAAACATTGTTATCTATATAAGCTTTCCGAAAAGATGGATATCCCCAGAGTCAACGATCTTTACAGATGCAAACTCTCCAACTTTTACGTCTTCTTGTATTACCACTGGTTTATAGTTGTCTGCTCTTCCAATAAAGGTGTCATCTTCTTTTTTTGTAATAAGAACGATAAATTGCTTTCCAATGTGATTTGCATTTACTTGTCTAGAAATTTCTTTGCAAATTTTTGTTAATCTTCTTGACCTGTCTTTTACAATTTCGGTTGGTATCCGTTCTTTCATAGTTTTTGCCTTTGTCATTGGTCGTGCCGAGAATCTTGTTATGTTTATGATATCAGGTTTAACTTTTTTTATTAAGTTTACCGAGCTTTCGAATTGTTCCTCAGATTCTCCAGGAAAACCAACAATGATGTCTGTTGAAAGTGTTATATTGGGATATTTTTTTCTAAACGTTGATACGATTTTTTCAAAATCTTCTACCTGATATTTACGGCTCATCTGTTTTAAAATATTGTTGTCTCCTGATTGAACAGGGAGATGAAGAAATTTATAGATTTTCTGATGAATATATGCTGATAGTATTGAATCAATATTTTTTTGGGCGGTATACGGATTCATCATGCCTACTCTGATTCTGAAACCTCCTTCTACTTTACAGATGTCCTTTAGGAGGCATCCAAGATCATCATCTGTATCAAATCCATACGATGCAGTATCTTGCGCGGTCAACAAAATCTCTTTACATCCTTGATTTATAGCTTGTTTAACATCTGAAATGATTGCGTCCTGAGAAAAGGATTGTAATTGTCCTCTGGCAAAATGAGTAATACAGTACGAGCATGAAAACATGCATCCTTTTGCAATCGAGATCGGTGCTGAGAAATCTTCAAAATGTTTCGGAATAATTTTGTTCTTTTCTTTTTGGGATGGAATTTTCTCCCCTCTTATTGTATAATTGATATATTGTATATACTGAGGTGATAGCAAAGAAGCATTTGGAACAATAGATTTGACTAATTCTGCTTGTACTTGAGGCATACATCCTGCAACAATGATTTTTTTGTTTGTTTTTTTAAACACTTTCAGCCTTGAAAGCATTCGTTGTTCTGTTGTCCCAATAACCGTACATGTAAGAATAACTAGGATATCAGCGTCATCTATTTCATCAACGATTTTATGATGTTCTTTTTTTAAAATACCTATTGCTATGCTTTCATCGCTTTTATTTGCAGTACAGCCATATGTTTCAAGGTAAACTTTCATGAGTAATACAGTTAAGAAAAATGATTCTATTTAACTGCTTCTGTTAATCTTTTCAAAATAAATTGTTTATCAATATTTGATAAGAAATATCCTGCTCGTGGTCCCTTTTCTTGTCCGAGGATTATTTGATAGAGTGTTTTAAACGCTGTTTTTATCTGAATATCGTTCTCTTTTGCAATCTGATAGATTGCATTGTGGATTTCTTCAGGTTCCCATGCAATTTTTGAGATTTCATCCCGCAAACTTAACAGAAACTCTTTTTGTTTTTTTGACAGAGTAGTCTTTGGCATTTTCTTTTTCACTTCAAATTTTACCATATCCGGTGCAAAATTATCACGCCAATACTTTACATGTTCCGCTCTTTGTTTCAAATGTGTTTCATCTTCTTTTTTCAAATCATTTGGAATTTGTCCTGTTCGTAGTAGAATCTTTTTTACACCATCCCAGTTTTTTCCGATTTGAACGAGTGTGACCAAATGTCTGTAGGGGAGTTGATAGGGAATCTCTTTTGGAATCTGATAGGGTTGTGAAAGCTCATATGTTTTCTTGAGATCCTTCATTCCTTTGGTTTCCTCTTCTTTTCCAAAGTATACTCGTTCTTCTTTATCATATTCATCTACAAGATTTAATAGGCCAAGGCCTGAATCAAATGTAATGTGTCGTTCTGGTTGATTTTTCAT
>JAIWHQ010000109.1:0-4646 GCA_048629575.1 Thermoplasmatota archaeon
TCTGCATCAATATCTACTATTTTACCAGGGATTGCTAAACACACAATTCTGTCTGTATTTAAGATTCTAATATAAAGTTACCCTTCAAAAACAAACTTGACAAGCCACATGATTAAAATTCCGCAGATAAAAACAAATATTGTAGCCATGGATTTTTTAATATCAAGTTCTTTTTTGATTTCAGGAACCAGGTCTGTTGCTGCAATATAGATAAAACCACCTGCTGCAAAAGGAAGTAAGTATACGGCAACTTGTTCAATGCTTTTAGAAATAAAATATCCAACAACACCACCAGCTACAACAGTTAACGCAACGATAAAATTTAGTACTATCGCCTTCTTTTTTTCAAAGCCACCGTAAATCAAGACACCAAAATCTCCTATCTCTTGAGGTATTTCATGTGCAGCAATGGCAATTGTTGTTGTGAAACCTAATGGAATTGATATTATGAAACTCGCAGAGATAATAAGACCATCGATAAAGTTGTGAACTGAGTCCCCTATTAGATTCATATAATGAAATGTGTGTACGTCGCATTTTCCTTTATGGCAATGGCGCCAATGGAGAACTTTTTCAATGATAAAAAATAAAACAAAACCTACGAGAACAAAAATGAGTATATCTGCGTTTCCTGATTTTTCTATTGATTCAGGCAGTAGGTGAAGAAATGCACCGCCCATTAAGGCACCTGCAGAGAGGCTTACAAGGATAATTAAAATTTTATTCAACAATTGTTCTTTCATTGCTAAAGCAAAAACACCGATAAATGCAATAAGTGCGATTGCAAACGTAGTTAAGATAATATATGTTAATTGAAGCATAGCTATTGTCTCCCCGACTCTCTATCTTTTAATGGTAATTTCTTTCACTCTTTTAAGTCTTTTCAGATAGATGAAGATTAATAGTTTTAAAATCATCAAGTAAAATACTCTTCATGTTTGGATTATATGTTGCTGCTGCAGGATGATACAACGGAATTATTCTTGATTCAAAAAGCAAGTTTTTGATGTGGAATGTTTTTCCGTGGATTTTCCCTATTTTTTCAACTTCTAATCCAAATTTTTGTAGAATATAGGATGTGGCAAAATTGCCAAGAGTGCCGATAACCTTTGGTTTAATTGCAGTAATCTGCCTATCTAAATATGGAGTACATGCCTTTATTTCCAAATCGAGCGGATTCCTGTTGTCAGGTGGGCGACATTTTAAGATGTTGCATACATAGACTTCCCCTCTTTTTAGTTCTATTGACTGTAAGAGTTCATCGAATACTTTTCCAGCTCTACCAACAAATGGAACACCTTGCATATCCTCATGATAGCCTGGAGCTTCACCGATAAACATCACACCCGCATCAAGTGAGCCATTGCCAACAACAGGGTTTTTTCTTGTTTTCCATAACTCGCATTTTTTACAACTCACTATTACATGTTCAAGTTGTTTTATCTCTTTTTCAACTTCAAGTGACAAATCCATTGATATCTTCCCCTTATACTTAGATTTCCAATATCTTCCCTACACCGTCCTCAACACATATTTTTGGAAATAATTGCCGCATCTTTTTTTTATGTTTTGTACAGTGACTTGCACAGACAAGATCCAAACCTTCTAAAAGCATGAAGTTGTCAAAACCATGCAGCCCACCAATTAAGCCTACTATATCTCCCTGTTGCCGTGCTGTATCAAGAATTGTTTGCACACCAGGATGAGAGCAGCCAGTAAGTACATACCATCCTTTTTTACCCTTAAGAATTAGAGATTGTTCGTCAACAGGTGATCCTCTTAACCTGCCTGTCGTATATATCCCTTCTGTGATTTCACAAGAGTTCTCTGCTGAAACAGGCTGCATGTTTTCACTTGGGCTTTTCTTTGCAAGTCTATAAAGTGTTACGTCATCGACAAGAGACGAAATTGCTTTTAATCCTCCGTTATGATCCCAGTGTTCATGCGATATCACTATTTTGCTGATGTTCCCTGGATTTACATCAAGCTTTTCCATGTTATTTAGCAATATTTTGCCTTTTGCTCCTGTATCAAAAAGAATTATTTCAATCGTTGTCTCTATCAGACAAGAAAAACCCCAATCTGACTTTAATCCGATATCTTTTTTGTATACTTCATTATCATATACGATTGTAAGTTTCATTTTATCATTTAAGCATGAAACAACTCAGTACTTAGATATCTGTCTCCTCTGTCAGGAAATATTACAACGATTATTCCACTATTCGCTTTCTTTGCCGTTTCTACTGCTGCAATCATTGCTGCACCACTGCTCATTCCAGCAAATATCCCTTCTTCTGCTGCAAGTTGTCTTGTCATTTCAAATGCATCCTCGGTTTCAACCATAACTGTTTCATCAATCTGCGAAGGATCATATATCGAGGGAACTAAAGCCTCCTCCATATTTTTTAGACCCTGAATATAATGACCTTTTACTGGATAAGCACATGTTATACGTATATTTGGGTTACACTCTTTTAGATACTTACCAACACCCATGATGGTTCCCGAAGTTCCTATTGCTGACACGAAATAATCTACTTTACCATCGGTCTGTTCTATAATCTCTCTCGCTGTTGTTTCGTAATGTGCCATTTTATTGTACTTATTTGAAAACTGATCAGGCATGAAATATTTTTCAGGATACCGATCAGTCAACTCTCTTGCTTTAAGTATCGCGCCATCTGTACCAAGCTCTGCAGGAGTAAGGGTTAACTTTGCACCAAAGGCCTTTAGCATCTTCCTTCTTTCAATAGAAACTGCTTCACTCATTACAATCTCAAGATCATAACCTTTAACTACACTGAGCATTGCAAGACTAATACCAGTATTACCTGATGTTGGTTCAATAATTGTCTTTCCCTTTAAGAGTGCGCCTTCGGACTCTGCCTGTTCAATCATTTTTAGCGCAATTCTGTCTTTGATACTTCCACCGGGATTGTTTCCTTCTAACTTAGCATAAATAGTTACATTTGGATTAGGGTTAATCCTGTTGATCTTTACCAATGGAGTATTCCCTATAAGACCAAGGATGTTTTCCGCAACATTTCTCTCCTTAACCATTTTAATGTCACCTCAAAATCTTTCATTATCATTATTGGGCTGTATAATGAAAAGAATCAACAACAGCAACATAGTTTCATTTTCATACTTGTAGTTCTGCTATGTATTAGGGGATAAAGCTGAGACATAAAACTTTTTTGTATCTTTCTTATATGCCCTCTAATCCTCCTTCAAGTGTTCCATCTGGCAGCATCCAATCTACATGCCATTCTCCATTCATCTCCATTTTATAACGGATACAGCTCTCCCAATCCCCTTTACAATATAACTCAACCCATTTCCTATCTAATTTTCCTTCTTCATAATACCTTTTCATTGGGCATACTTGATACCATTTACAATCTTTAGATAGTACTTTTAACTTGTGATAATTTTTTACCAACACGTCTTTAAGAGATGCATTATGACAAACAGCAGCAGGGTGTTGCAAGGGCAATATTTTCCTTTTGCCAGATAGAAAAAGCATGCCGTAGACTGTATAAAATTTTTGCTTTGATGGGACTGGAAGATCATATTTCTTAAAAACATATGTTGTTGCATAATGTCCCAGAGGACCTAGTATCTCTGAATTTATCAACTCTTTAAAAACAACTTCCTGATAACGTAAAGTTCCCATATCCAGAATTGTTGTTGTTCCCCCAAGTAAAAGTTCGTTAATACCAAGCTTTACAGATGCACTTAGAGAATTTTCATTATGAGCATTTTCAAAAGGGAATATTTTTTTCTTCAGCCAATCAAGCAGAGGAAGATCATCTGCTAAACCGCGGAAAAGTGCCTGGCAAAGATGAACGTGAGTCTGAACAAATCCGGGTATTAAGGTAAGTTCAGGAAAGCTATAAACTTCACCATCAAAATCGTTTGGATTAATTTCTTCTTCCGGAAGAATTGATGAAATTTTGTTCCCTTCAATTTCAAGTGCATGGTTGGATAGTATCGTATTCTCATCATCAACAGTTACAATTTGCTTTGGTATGATTATTTTTTTATCAACCATCTGTGTCATCCATATCATCGTAAATTGAATCCATTACATCAAAAGCATAACGCAAGTGTGGAATTACAATCGATCCCCCAACAATCAGTGACACATTAAAAGTTTCGTAGAGTTCTTCCCTTGTAGCACCTTCCTGAATTGACCTGTCTATATGATAGAAAATACAATCGTTGCAGCGCATAACCATTGATGCTGTAAGCCCCATCAGTTCTTTTGTTTTTGCTGGTAACGCACCGTTTATGTAAGCTTTATTATCAAGAGCAAAAAATTTATTAAAATCTCTGAATCCTGAATTAAGAATTTTATCATTCATCTCCGTTCGGTATCTACGGGTTTCAGAACTGCTTTTTTTCATAAATACTACCTTAAGATTTATAAGTTAAATTTATTCTTCTCCGGATCATAAGATACTTCCAGTTCATTAACATCAAAATCATCTTCTTCATCTTCCCAATCATATTTTTTTGAAGGTGGATCAATCTTCCTGAAAATATACGCAGCAACCAACCCTGTAATAGCTCCAAACAAATGCGATTCCCAGGAGATTCCTTTCATACCGGGAAGAACACCCCAAACCAGTCCTCCGTAT
>JAIWHQ010000110.1:0-4542 GCA_048629575.1 Thermoplasmatota archaeon
GTTTATTTTCTCACTTGATTTTTCATTTATTTCCTCAAAAATTTTTAACGCCTCTCTTATCTTTTCATCATATCCAAAAATAGCTGTGTTAAGACCTCGCTGGGCAGCATCTATTGCTGCATAGATTACTCCAAACTCGAAGTCAGGTTTTAACCCTATTTTTTTACATACTGATTTTGCGACCACATCTAAAATACCAATACGATCTATATTCATAGTACGTACACGTTTTTGTATTGACTCTGTATCTATTTTGTCATGTTTCAAAGTAAATGGAGTTGGAAGCTCAAAATAATAGAGTTTTCCAATCTTATGATCTATAATTCCTTCCAGGTTTCCTAAAGTGATATAATCTCCAGTCTGTGCCATATTATTTGCGATTCCTATTGATGATGAATGTTTGTTTGTATAAGCAACAAGCCATCCTTCATTCATGAATAGACCAATCTTTTCTCCTGGTTTTATTGGAGTTTTAGCAAGTGCTACACAGTTTTTTATAAGAGATAACTTTTCAATTCGTTCATCAACAAAATTTTTTAAAATACTCAGTTCATTTTGAAGAAGATATGTTCCTTTAATTGTTGGTTTGTATTCGCCATCTATCCTTTGGACAAGATTCTGCTTGATTAGTTTTTTCATATATTCTGAGACTGCTTGTTGTGTGACACCTATTTTTTCAGCTATCGACGTAAGTTTAGAATGTGGTTTTGTGTAGAGTTCATAAAGGATAAGTATCTGCGTGGAAAATGATTTGTCTCTAAGTAGTTTCATAAAGTTTCATAAGGATATGCTGTTTAAATCTCTTACGATTTTACAAGTTTACTTGTTTTTTATAAAGTAACGTTTATATAGAATGTTTTGTTTTTTCAAAATAAATCAATTAACAGGGGAAAAATATGAAAAAAATAACGATAAATAAATCTATACTCAAAAAAGTAATTACACTAGCAATATTCGTACTTCTCTTAAGTACAGTCATCGCAAGTGCAACAAACATCAACAAAAGTAGTAGTAAAAAGAATCAAACATGCAAAAATCTTGGCAATACCCTCATTAGCTCGGATACACAAGCGTTTATTCTAACTACCGATTACATGGATAGTTCATTTTCTGTAATCGACGTAGACAATCCTGACATAGTAGAGACGGATATTGCATCAACTCATGGAGATGATGAAGTACGCTACTACAACGGCAAAGTATACGTTCTCAACAGATGGGGATATGATCTCATAGAAGTGTTTGATGCAGAAGATAACTTTGAAAAAGTATCAGAGTTCTCAACAGGCACAGGAACAAACCCTCAAGATATCGCATTTATCTCTAATAACAAAGCATATGTAACCTGCTACGATACTACAGATCTTTTGATTGTGAACCCAACTACGGGAGAACATTTGGGAACAATAGATCTCTCTGAATATGCAGATGATGACGGTATTCCTGAAATGCATAAAATGGTTTCATTCAAATTTTTAGGAAAAAATAGAGTATACGTAACCATCCAACGGTTAGACCGAGACAACTGGTTTGCACCAACAGATAAGAGCTATATTGTGGAACTTGACGGAGACAAAGACACGGTTATACGAGCAATACAACTAACGCAAGTTAATCCATCTACTGCACCAGTACTTGATGGAATACATATTCTTGTCGGGGAAACAGGCAGCTGGTTTGACGGTGAAGACGGTGGAATAGAACGCATCAACATCTTTACAAATGAAGCAGAGGGCTTTATCGTCAGTGAAGCCGACCTTGGTGGAAATATCGTAGACTTTGACATATACAATAAATACTCTGGACTGAAAGGACTGATTTTATCCCTTCTTGATCATCATCTTGGAATCATGCTGTTAAAACGAAATATCTATGCCATCGTAAGCGACATGTCATATAATACAAGCCTTATGTCATTTAATCTTAAAGAGCAAACCGCCACAGAACTCTTTTCCACAGAAGGATATCAACTAGCAGACTTAGCAATTAATGATAAAGGAGGACTCTACCTTGCTGATCGCACCCCTGGATCATCAGGAATACAAATATTCAATGCGAAAACAGGAGAACAAGAAACTAGTACACCAATAGATGTAGGAAATTATCCTCCTGTACACATCACGTTTCTCTAAACCCTATTCAACACACGTTATCGATACGTATAAAACATACATGCAAAAGAATTAGAGTAGAGGAGAACATCTTGGATAAAAAGAAAATAATTATCTCGTTCGTTATTTTAATTGTAATAGTAGCATCTATATTTATTTATCAAAATTATACCCTTGAATCAATAACAACTAATGTTGATAACACTGGATTTTTTAATGAAGAAAACTCTAGTGAAAACGATACCATCTCAGAAGACATTGGTTTTCCAAACACTATCATACTCAGCTGGCCAGATGATGTTATTGATTATAACAACGTCACATTTACATGGACAGGAGAGGATGATGTAACACAAACAGAGGATCTCCTCTATGCATACAAGCTTGAAGGAGAAAATGATATATGGTCATCCTGGACTAATCAAACATCAAAAACCTATACAAATCTCCCAAATGGAGAGTATACATTTTTTGTTAAAGCAAAAGATCAGGCAGGAAACATTGACCTAATCCCAATAGAAGAGTTATTTACCGTAAACGTTGCCAATGATGAACCTGAAACAAAAACATATTATGTCTACTGGCCCATAGTCGCTAAAAACCTTCCTCTTAATAATTCATATTTAGCTGGAAAAAAACAGCCATTTCTTAAAACAATATCAATCCCTCAAAATAATCTAAAACAAATCACATTTCAGATAAATTGGGAAGATGATTTCACTACACCACTTCTTCACTTTGGAAAAGACATACTAACTTTTACAATAAAATCATCAGAAGATAACGAGTTATATAGTGAAAAAAGCAGGGGAAAAGGAACTCTATGTTTCAACATATCAAACATCAACCAAAAACCAACAATTACACAAGTCGAAGCAGAGGATCTTGAAACTGCTCAAACAATGGTACAGCAATACTTTGGTACAAACCTAACAGACGAACCATTTCACATTGAAGTAGAAATAAAAATAGGAGAACTAAGAATTCTTAGAAGGCTACGAGATCAAGGCAATGAGTTTACATTAAAAATAACGTACGAATACTATAAACTAGAGGTTTCTGAAGTAAAAGATAACCCTCCAGAAACATCCATTACCTCAGGACCATCAGGAACAACACATGAAAAATATGTCAAATTCTCCTGGAAAGGAACAGATGATTTCACCTCAGAAGACCAACTTAAATATTCCTATAAACTCGAACCGTACGAAAAAACATGGTCTGAATGGAAAACAGAAACATCAATCAACTATGAAGATCTTACCAAAGGCAGTTATACGTTTTTTGTAAAGACAAAAGATCATAGAGGCAATATTGATCCAACACCAGCTGAAAGATCATTTATCGTCAAAGAAAAAGATATCGACAATTCACCGCCAAATACAGAAATACTAACTGGACCGGAGGGAAGTATTATGGAAACGACTGTTACATTTACCTGGACGGGGGCAGATGACAAAACCTCTACAGAAAACCTCAGATACAGTTTTAAGTTAGAAGGAAAAAATTCAGATTGGTCTTCTTGGACAAGCAGTACTGAACAAGAATATAATAGTCTACATTATGGAGACTATACTTTTAAAGTCAAAGCTTTAGATGAATCCGGTAACGACAATGAAGATTCACCCGCTGAACGATCATTTTCTATTGAACCTTGGGACCCCAATCGGTTTGTAACTAGTGTTTTGGATTATTCAGGACCAAGTGAGGAAAAAAAAATATATGGCGGACCAAGAGGTTGCGGTGCTGATTGCGGCTCAACACATACTTTAACACTTGGAAACAGTGGACATGTCACTGTTGGTTTCAATGTTGTAATTGTTAATGGAGTTGGATATGATTTCATTGTTTTTGAAAACCCATTTTCAGTTAATGGCAACACAGATGAAGTATTTGCTGAACTTGTATATGTTGAGGTGAGCACAGATAATGTCTCTTTTGCTCGTTTTCCTTCGATTTCAACAACAGCAGCACCTGTAGGAAACAAAGGGATAAACATAAACAATGTGACAAATCTTGGCGGTGTCCATCCTGTATTAGCACATGTTTTGGAAAATGATTTAGATCCTTTTAATCCAGATGAAGCAGGTGGGGATCCTTTTGACTTAGATGATTTATTAAATGATCCCCTTGTACAAAATGGACTTGTTAATTTGGATAATATCAACTACATTAGATTAATCGATATCCCTGGTGATGGCTCCTGTTTTGACAGCCGAGGACATCCTATTTATGATCCAACAGAACCAAATATCGATGGTGCTGATATCGATGCAATTTCAATTATCAATTATCAAATATGATTTAATAATTAGGTGACAACATTGTCGTTATATAGAAATACAGAAAAAATGGGAAAACATTCAAAAACAATTGGAGTAATCATTATATTCGTTGTCTTAACCACTCTCCTTATTGTAATAAATCAGCA
>JAIWHQ010000111.1:0-4479 GCA_048629575.1 Thermoplasmatota archaeon
AAGAATTCAAAAGAAAGCATTGATAAAATCGCAAAGAAATGTGGTTTTTCAAGGCAGAAGGTTTGGAGAATCATAAAACGACTTGAGAATAATAAAACAATCTGGGGATACCGTGCTGTTGTTGACGATGAACAGATCAATATGAAAACCTATATTTTGCTTATTAAAGGACGGCGTTTACCTATTGGCAATTCTGCAGAAAAAGATATTGTTGAAAGAACTATGGATAAACTAGGGGAAAGAATTGGTGTTATTGTTGAAGATAGTATTTGGCTTCATGGTGACTATGATTGGATTATGTCCTTTATGGCTGAGGATTTGAAGACAGCAAAAAGATTTTATGAGGCTCTTACTCAGCAATATGGAGAAAATATTTCTGAATTAAAACTTATGGAAACAATCGTTACAGTAAAAAAAGGCGGATTTGATAACCCAAGAGTTGCTGAGTCTAAAAAACTTTTAGATTAGTAAAAAAAGAGAAAAGAAGGGTTTTGGTTTTATATCTCGTATGGTTCTAATGCTGGGCTCATATCGATGTTAAACAAAAAGATCCCTTTAATGATTTTTGGGAAACTCTTGAAAATTGGTGCGTCAAGTTTAAGTACTCTTCTATATTCAAATATTGCTATTATTTACTTATATACTACGATATCATTGTTGGATAACTTGTTTGTTTTTTACCATTTTCTGCTTTTTTCAATCCAGGCGTTATCAATGTCTTTTCTTAAATCAATCGGTAAATCTGGTGTTTCGTCATGATATATTCCTTCATCGTCTTCCCACCAAATTCGTTTTGATATTGTTTTGAAAGTCTTTTTATCTTTTATTTTGGTCCATATCTCAGTTTTTATAGTTCCGTCTCTACCCACTTTTAGCAACTTATTAATTTTAATGTCGTAATCAGACATTTTCCTCCCTTAAACATTAATTAATATCAATTATTCATTTAAAAATATTGTCCATATAAAATGATTATTTCCAGAAATGAACATCTATAACTATTCTCTAGCTCGAAAAGAGATTTTTTTGAATGAGTAAAAACTATAGATCCTTCAATAACTTTCCAATTTGTTCTCTTTTCTCTTTTTCATCTGGAAGCGTTATTGATGATTTCCATCTCTTTGATCCATCTGGAAGATAGTAACCTCGGGATATGGAAATAAATTCTCTCTCTTCGGTATCACTTACAGCTTTTTTTTTCGCAACTTCTATAAAGTTGTTTTTTCCAAATTTTACTTCCTTGGCAGTTACAGTTTCGAATTCAACCATGTTTCACCACTGAGTTGCATGTAAAAGAATAGACGAATTTAAACCTTTGTGAATATTTATCTGTCTGTGTTATCCTGTAATTATTTTCCAGGAGAAAGTAATTACAGGATAACACATAAAAATAAGGAGGAAACATAATCATTTAACTGGAAAATTGAGTTGTATCTTGATCACATCAGTCCTCTTACCATGTTATATGGCAAATGATTGGTAATAATTTTATGATGGTTATCAATCTTTTTATAAAATTTGATGGGTTTCTTTCTTATTGGATTATTGTTTTTTGTTGGATAATTGAAATGTTTCATTCTTTGTTCATAAACAAATATTTTTGCGATGTTTTGAATTTCATCAAGTGTATCTTCATCAGGGATTGAACCTACAATTTTTATTTCTATCTTGTTCACCTCCTCTTGGCTAGATTTTGACTAGCATGTATATCTTTGTCATCCGTATGATATAAATGTTTCGAAATAATCAACGTTGATTAACGAATAACGGATATTTTATTAAAAAAGAAAAAAAGAAGAGATTGTGTTAGAGTTCTAGTAGGTAACTAAGTACTGGTCTTGATGAGAGTATCTGTTCTAGGAGTGGAAAGCGTTCCATGAGTTTTTCTAGAATTTCAAGAAATACCGAATGTATAAATCCTTTATTTCTTGGCATGGTGATCGGTAATGGATCAGACCATTCACCTTGAACCCCGTGATCATCTTTTGCTTTGACTCTTATCTCATAATCTCCTTCTTCAGTCCAAGTATGACTTGCCTGAGCAGTAGCACCTGAATTATATGAACCAACCCAGCCAGAGAATTCGCCGTCACCCCATTCGAAAAGATAATACAGTTTATCCCCTTCAGGATCTGTCGTAGATGCAGTATATGTATGTTCTACATTGATTTTCCCAGATGTTGGGCCATTGAGATCTTCTGGTTTTAAAGGAGCTTGTGATTCTTCTCCAATAGCAAGTGTAGGATCTCCAAATGGTTGCCATTCTTCAACTGTTTTATAGTCCATAGCGTCCATGCCTGCACCGATGTATCGTTCAAGAGCTTTAGCCCACATTTCGCCAAAGGTAATCGAACCATCTAGCTTGTAAGCTCTGAATGTATCTAAGCCCATTTTCCCAATCAATCCTTGTGATACACCTGCTCCTATATAGCCCCAACCAAGCGCAGTTGCTCCAAATGATCCAATAGCTCCACCATTTGAATTATGTATAAATGCCCAATTGAAACAGTTGGAATTACTGGCGTATTTGGCTGTGGAACATGCTTCTACAGTAACAATGGGTAATTTATTTCCATTTGAAAGTGTTGAAAGATCATTACTCATAATTCCTCCTGTCGGAGTTGGTACCCAAGTACTATGATCATTATGTGGATGTGTTGCCCAAACATTTGTATTACCATGTCCGGAGAAGTCAACGAAACCACAACCATCATTGATAGCGTTTTTAATATTTGTAACACCTGTTGGGACCCAGCTTGTTAATTTCCCGTTTGTAACCCATTGTTTATCAGGAATAAAACCATCCATCATGTCTATTACTTTTTGGTTAATAAGTTCCCCTTCATCAATCTCATCATCGTCAGGAAATGAATCTCCACCAACTACTACAAGATTTGTGAACCACGCTTGTTGGTATGCTGGAGTATCTTCATAGGTTATAACCTTGTTTACACATGTGGTAACTTGGCTTCCAGTCGTGCAAGCCCATCTTCCAAGATATACATCTGGATGGAGGTCTACATCATCGGTTTCACCGTTCCAATTGTATTCTCCAAAAATATCATTTCCGTTGGAATCCCAACTGCAAAAACCACTGGTGCCATTGTAGATATCTGCATAATATAGATCACTTACAAAAATCTCAGGATTTGGTTCTTCCTCTGGTATATAGACATGTGTAGTTCTTGTTGGAAACTTTAGACTACCGCCAACTAAAAGAACGCTGCTTGTCCCCCAGTTCTCTATTGCGTTTTTAATGAAATATTTTATTTTTTCTTGATTATCTCTTCCTTGAGCAGGGAAGTAGGTTCCATCGTATATTTCCTCAACACTGACAAATTTTGTTGTAATGCCTCTATCAATTTTATGCTGAATAAGATCATCTAATTCATCACTGAATTCTTCTTTAGCAAGAACTATAAATGAGTATTCATCATCAAATGATATTGGTTGATCTGGTGCATTATATTTTATTTCAACATCTATTGATTCTGCCCATTCAATCATGTTTTTTGATGGATCATATTGAACAGGATAGACCTCTACTTTAACAATGATGCCTCTTTCATTTCTGTTTATCATTCCTGCTCCAACATCATATTCATACCATTTCTGAATAGTTTTTGGTGTGGTTTTTATTGATTCAGTTTGTGCATCTAGAGTAAATTGACCGTAAAGCACTGGTTCAGGCGCTATCATTAAATCCTTTGTTATCTGTTGACTGTGAATGTTTTTTGGAGTACATCGTACACTTTCAATTTCAGTACCAAATGGGAATGTAAATGTTTCTATACACGTCGGTACCATGTAATGATCCTTTTTCATTAAAACAGAATTTGCTCCATCTAATTCTAAGGTTATGTAGTCGTCCTTTTCTTGTATTGATAGTTGTGAAAAGGATAATGATGTTTTTTGGTGTTTATATTCTCCAACAGGTGTAGCAACGGCCCCGAGTCCACTGATAAGTAGGACTCCTACGATTAATATAGGTAGTATTTTCTTCATGTTTTCCCCATATTACTAATTGTATAAAATGCTATTTAAACCTATCGGATTTAGATCAAACTGTATTTTATGTGATAAAGTATACATATATTAGATATAATTGTGAACAATCCTATGCAAATATGAGAAAAAATGTCTCTAAAATGTAAAATGGAACCAATGTCTAATTGTGCGTTATTTAATAGATTCTTACTATTGAGATATAAAATATTGTTAATTGGTACATATTTCACCTTTCAGATAGAGACAATTGTTGTAAAAATTACAAAATATTCCTCATCATGTAAAGAATAAAAAGGAGTACTGTATTCACCCTAGTTAACTGAATAAAGTATTTGGAGAACGTACTATGCCAAAAAGTAGTAGAAAACAGATCGATAATGATGAAAAGAAAATACTCCGGGAGCTTCAGAAGAATTCAAAAGAAAGCATTGATAAAATTGCAAAGAAATGCAGTTTTTCAAGGCAGAAGGT